>JAYWCY010000204.1:0-6082 GCA_043780175.1 Chitinophagales bacterium | reverse complement strand
TTACCATCTTTTTTGGTATCATCTTTTTTGGTATCACTTTTAGGGTCACGAGTTGTAACTGCATTTAAAGCAACCGACAATACATTAAGTTTAGTTTTTGTTTGTATATCGGCACTGGCGCTCATATTTGGTCTAAAAGGGAAGGATCTACCAGGGTTAATTAAATCTTTATAACTGCTTTCTAGTAAACGAATATGTACTTTGTAATTGGTAACATCAGTTGAAGACGTTGCGGTTGTACTAGAATTTGGGTTGGCAATTTTATACACAACGCCTATAAATTTTCGGTTAGAATATGCATCTACTTGCACTATTGCAGTATCGCTGAGTTTTACTTTTGGTATATCATTTTCGCCCACATCTACCCTTACTTCTATGCTACGCATATCGGCTATTCGCATCATTTCGGTACCTACATTAAAGCTATTACCAGCCACACGTTCGCCTTTTTTTACGTTTAATAAACTTACTATACCATCCATTGGTGCAGTAATTACGGTACGAGACATGTCCTTATCGGCTTTTGCAAGTTGGGCTTGGTTGCTTTGTATAGCAGCTTCACTACTTTTTAAACCTTCTTTCGCAGCATTGTATGTAGCCTGTGCTGTTAAATAAGCTTGTTGGGCAGTTTCAAATTCTGAACGAGAAATCACCTTATCATTCAATAATTTTTGTTGTCTATCGTAATTTGATTTTGCTTGATCTAATGTTGCTTTTAAGCCCACAATGCTTGCAGCAGAATTACTTAACTGTGCTTTTGCTTGTGCCACACCAGCAGATACTTGATCTCTTTGTGTTGCATAAATATCTGCATAAATACGTGCTACAACTTGACCACGTTTTACACTATCGCCTTCATTTACATTTAGGTCTACAATTTCGCCACTAATGTCTGGGCTCACCTTTACTTCTACTTCTGGGTACACTTTACCACTCGCATTTACCGTTTCGGTAATGGTGCGTAACGTTGCTTTCTCGGTGGCTACTTTAATACCTTCTTCTTTACCAATTATGCCAGCTGATTTAAGACCAATCAGTGTACCAATTACTACTACTAAAGCAATAATCATCCAAAGGAGTGTTTTATTCATAATATTTTGGTTTATACCCTAAATTCTTAGAGGGGCTTTTAAAATGATTAATCTATTTTTCGATTACTATTGACCATTAAATAGTTTATTCACAACTATAATTTCAAGCCCTGACCCTTATAAAATTCTAGTAGTTTCATTTTAAAAATATAATCATATTGATTAGAAATTTGCTGAAACTGTGCAGTTGATAAATTATTTTGAATAGTAATTAAATCAATAGTGCTCAATAAACCAACATCGTAACGTTTAGTAGCAAAATCTAGTGCTTTTTGGTTACTTTCTACTTGTCTTTTACCAGCATTAAACTTTTGAATAGCATTAATAACATTGGTATAAGCTGTATAAATATCTTGCTTTAATTTTTGTTCAATTTGATCTTCTGTTACTTGAATACCTTGTAAGTTAAGTTTGGATTGCTCATAATTAATTCTATTAGTACCGCTATTAAAAATGGGCACAGAAATGCCAAGACCCAAACTCTGCCTAAAGTTTTGCCCCACTTGATCAAAATATTGAATTTTATTTCCATTTAAAAAATTCACTGCTTTGTTATTGTAAGTACTACCTAATGAGTAACTACCAGAAATAGTAGGATACAATGTTGCTTTAGTTGCTAAAATATTTTTCTCTGCACCCTTAATTTTTAATCTATTAGATAAAATATTAGGCTGATTATCAATGGCTAATTTGAACACAGTTTCTGGTTGCAACTCTGTTAAAGATTCTAAAGGGATTTTATCTACCGCAGGTATTTCTACATCAAAAGGCAAAGCCGCATCTATATTAAGTAAAGCTTTTAGCTGTAATAGATTTTGTTGAAAGCTAGATTGTGCTGCTATAAAGTTGCTACTATCTGTAGCTAGTTTCGCATCTAATTCTAATGCGTTTAGCTCTGGTAGTGATCCAGCATCTACTTTTTTGCGTGTTACATTTAGCTGAGATTGGGTTTGTTGTATTTGCACTGCCACAATATTCACTTGCTCTTGAGCAGCTAGTATTTGTAAGTAATAAGTTGCCACATTTAATGCTACATCATTGGCCGCTTTTTGTATATCTACTAAGGCCGCTTTCGCATTAAATGCTTGTGCGGCAATATTGTTTTTTATTCTACCCCAGTTAAATATTTGCACGCCACCTTGCAAACCATAATTCTGAGACAATAACTCAGAATTAGTATACACATTGGTAGTAGGGTCTATTGAGCGGCCAAATTGTGGACCAAAACTCGTATTAAAAGAAGCTGTTGGATACTTGTACAAAATCGCTTGCTTGTATTGCAACGCGGTAATTCTGGCTTGTACATCTGCTTGTTTTACTGAGATGTTGTTCTTCATAGCATAATCTACACACTTACGTAAATCCCATTTTTCAGGAGTGGTTTGTGCAGATAAATGCAGAACAAATACTAAAGCAATTAGTGTAAATGCAGGTTTCATAATATAACAAAATAACGGAAAGGCTTTGATGTGACAAAAGTTGATTTTCATATTTTATCAGATAGAGGTATTGATGGATAAGAAAATCTTATATATCCATATTAATTTAGTATAAAACCAACTATATTGATGTTGTAAGCGTTGCAAATGCTTGTTTTAAATCTTTAATTAAATAGTCAGCATCTTCGAGTCCAACATACAAACGCAACATTCTATGTTCTTTATTGTTAGCATCAAAATCTGCCTGCTTAATGCCTGCACATTTTGGAATAATTAAACTCTCGTAACCACCCCAACTTACTGCCATTAATATATGTTTCAGCGCTTCGCAAAATATTTCAATTTGTTGTATGGTAATAGCTTTCATTACAAAAGTAAGTAAGCCACATGCACCTGTCATTTGCTGCCTCGCCAGCTCATATTGCGGAAAACCTGGCAATAAAGGAAAAATAACTTCTTCAACCAATGGATGTTGTTGCAAAAAATTAATAACAGTGGTTGTGGTTTTAGAAATCCGCTCTAAGCGCATAGGTAATGTACGCAAGCCACGCAGTAGTAACCACGCATTAAATGGTTGAATACCGCTACCTACTGTATTGTACTCACTATTAAAAATACGCTCAATCATTTCTCTGCTACCACTTAATACACCAGCAACAACATCACTATGGCCGCTTATATATTTGGTAGCAGATTGAAGCGCTAAATCTATACCCAAAGTAATGGGTTGTTGGTAAATGGGGGTACAATAGCTATTATCTATAATAGTTATAATATTATGTTGCTTTGCCAATACAGCAATAGCTTGTAAGTCTTGCAATTCGTACAGCCAACTGCTAGGGCTCTCTAGGTAAATGACAGCTGTGTTAGGCGTAATAGCATCAGCAAAATTTTGTATGCTAGTGCCATCTACATAAGTATGTGTAACGTTAAATTTTGGCAGTATTATTTCAAATAATTTTTTAGCCCAAGTATATGGATTTTTAATTGATACAATGTGGCTAGCACTTTTTACATTAGCTAATACCGATACAAATATGGCGGCTGCACCGCTGTTAAAAACTAGGCAATCTTCTGCACCATCTAGTGCTGCTAGTTTCTTGCGCAACATATCAACAGTAGGGTTTAGGCCACGGCTGTACAAGTAAGTACTGTATTCATTTTCAAAGCTTTTGCGCAGTGCATCTACCGTTTTAAAAGCAAAATTTGATGTTTGAATAATAGGCGGCGCTACCGCATTAAAGTAATCCTCTCTACCTTCTGCATATTCGTTTATGATGTATGATAAATCCATTTCTTGAGTTTTACCACAAAGTACACAAAGGTGTTTCGCAAAGAGCACCAAGCATCTATATAGTTGTGAACTTTGTGTGTATTTTCTTTGAGAGCCTTGTGGTTTAGTACTACATATATTTCTTGTACAGATTTTGCAATACCGCTTTGTCTGCTTCGTTTATTTTTTTGGTAGAATCTTGCATAAAATGACGCTTAAAAGAGCGAATAGCAGCACTCGTATCTTTAACATCATAACCAATAATACGCAATGCCTGTAAGTGATTAAAATTACTATCTACATTGGCCGTTATCACATCATCTTGCCAAAGCCCAAAGCCTTTTTGTGCCAGCATTTTCCAAGGAAAATAAATATTAGGATCTACCTTTCTTGAAGGTGCAATATCGCTATGACCTATAAAATTTGCAGTTGGGATATTATAGGCTTTTTTTAAATTGGTAAGTACTGTTAGTAGGCAATTTATTTGCTCATCAGTAAATTTTTCAAAGCCATTATTGTCTATTTCTATACCTATTGATGATGAGTTAATATCAATATTATTGCCCCACTTACTTACCCCAGCATGATTGGCGCGCAAGTAGTCATTCAACATATGATGTACTGTGCCATCTTTGCAAATAACATAGTGTGCACTTACTTGTGACTTAGTCGTCGTAAAGGTTTTAAGCGTTTGCTCGCAACTGTTTTGTGCTGTGTGATGAATAATTACAAAGTTGGCCTTGCGCATACCAAAATTGGTAGTACCTACAAAATCTGGATTACCAAATACTGTATCTGCTAAAGGATATTTTTTTAGTACTTTGGCAAATGTAGTCGCCTGTTTTTTATACGTTTTGTTGGTTGCATAGTAAGGCGAACGATTACATCCAAATACTATAACAACTATCAACAACAACCATACACACTGTTTAACCATAATAAATATTTAATACGGCAAAATACGATTTATACGATTGCTATGCTCATTGAAATGATGAAAGAATCGCAACTTTTAGATAATGGTATTTTTAAAGTGATTGTAATAGCAATTTCAGCAAAAAAAAGCCCTAACACTACAATAATGTTAGGGCTTTTTATAATAGATTGCAGATACTATTTTAATTTTCTTAAGTAGTCACCATACCCACTTTTAGCATATTTATCAGCTAAAACCAATAGTTGCTCTTTATTGATAAATCCCATGCGATAAGCGACTTCTTCGATACAACCAATTTTTTGGCTTTGTCGTTTTTCTATTACACGTACAAACTCGCATGCATCTGCCAATGAATCGAATGTACCAGTATCTAGCCAAGCCGTACCACGATTCATTACGCCCACTTGCAGCGCTTGCTTCTCTAAATACACACGATTCACATCTGTAATTTCGTATTCGCCTCTTAGAGATAATGGGATGTTTTTAGCAATTTCAACCACTTGGTTATCATAGAAATATAAACCAGGTACCGCATAATTAGACTTGGGTGCCACAGGTTTTTCTTCTATTGATAAGGCCTGAAAATTTTCATCAAAATCAACCACGCCATAACGCTCTGGATCGTTTACCTCGTAAGCAAAAATAGCAGCACCTTCAACATCGCTAAAAGATTGTACTAGCTTACTAAAACCGGCTCCGTAAAATATATTATCGCCTAATACCAAGGCTACTTTATCTGTACCAATAAAATCGGCACCTATTACAAATGCCTGAGCCAAGCCATTCGGTTTATCTTGTACTGCATATTCAAATGTGCAACCAAGTTCTTTACCATCACCTAGCAGCTTTTTAAACTGTGAAGAATCTTCTGGTGTAGTAATGATCAATACTTCGTTAATACCAGCCAGCATTAATACCGATAGTGGGTAATAAATCATTGGCTTATCGTAAATAGGCATTAATTGCTTACTGATGCCTTTTGTAATAGGGTACAATCTTGTGCCGCTACCGCCTGCTAGTATGATGCCTTTCATTTAAGTTATAAGTTATGAATGATGAATAGTGAATGGCAAATAACGAATGGAGAAAAAAGATATCACACAACTCTCCATTGACTATTCACTAAAAATATAGATTGTCTTTTATCTCGTTCAAGGTTGGTAAAGCCGCGTCTTTATCTGACAATAACAATTCCGATGCGTCTATCTGCCAATCAATCCCAATTACTGGGTCGTTATACTTAATACCACCTTCGCTGGCTTTATTGTACAAATTGTCGCATTTATAAAAGAAGGTTGCTTGGGGACTTAACACCACAAATGCATGGCCAAAACCTCGTGGT
>JAYWCY010000203.1:0-2345 GCA_043780175.1 Chitinophagales bacterium | reverse complement strand
ATGATGAGTTTGTGGCTACAATAAGTGGTAATCAGGGTTTTGTACAGTTGATAACCGGCAGTATCTAAATTGGTGCAAGGTTCGTCTAATAATAAGACTTGCGTATCAGAAAAAATGGCTTGTGCTAATTTAATCCGTTGTTTCATACCACTACTATAATAGCGAATTTGTTTATCTGCGTTATTTTCTAAGCCAATGATTGTAACTATTTCAGCAATAGTGATATGAGGTAATAAGGGCTTGAAAGCCGCGTGAAAGTTTAGAAATTCAGTAGCTGTCATTTCTTCGATTACTTCTAAATAGGGGGCTGCTAATGCTATTTGTTTGTAAAAGTCGTCTACGGTCAGCGGTCGATGGTCGATGGTATAATCAATACTGCCCTCACTAGGATTTATGGCACCAGCTATGGTTTGTAGCAAGGTACTTTTACCACTACCATTTGGGCCAATAATAGCATAAGAATTACCTACTTTAAAAGTATAGGTACAATGTCGGAAAATCCAATCCCGATTGTAACGCTTGCCAGTATTTGTAAGTTGTATCTGCATATTATTTTTTCACCACATAGACACATAGAAAGTATGTTGTAATGCTATGTGTCTAATGTGTCTATGTGGTAGAAATATCCGCTAGGATAAAAGCGGAATAAAGTATCTAAACGTACAAGTGTGCGACGCAACGAAGTTTAATTGAAAAACTACAGATGGTCAACAAAAATAATTTCACACAAAGGAACGAAGGATACAAAGAACACAAAGCGTATTTACAAAGAAGTAAGCACTCTCGTTGCGACCTTCATCTTCTTAGTTTCTTTGCGTGAAATATTCTTTTGTGAGAAACTATTACTTCCTACTATAGTTTGGTGCTTCTTTAGTAATTTCAATATCGTGTGCATGGCTTTCTTTCATACCTGCATTGGTAATTTGTACAAAAGTAGCTTCCTGTAATGCTTTGATATCTTTTGCACCGCAATAGCCCATGCCTGCACGTAAACCACCAACATATTGATATACTACTTCGCTTAAAGGTCCTTTATAAGCTATTCTACCTTCAATACCTTCTGGTACAAATTTCTTAACATCGTCCTCTACATCTTGAAAATACCGGTCACCACTACCTTGGCTCATTGCACCTAAGCTACCCATACCACGGTATTCTTTAAACTTGCGGGCTTCGTAAATAATTGTTTCGCCAGGGCTTTCTTCCACGCCTGCAAATACGCTACCCATCATTACTACATTTGCACCAGCAGCAAGGGCTTTCACCATATCGCCAGTGTAACGAATACCGCCATCTGCAATCACTGGAATATTTTTGCCTTTAAGGGCATTGGATGCTTCCATGATGGCTGTCAACTGTGGTACACCTGCGCCAGCCACAATACGTGTGGTACAAATTGAACCAGGTCCGATACCAACTTTAATACAATCGGCGCCTGCATTTGCTAAAGCTAAAGCTCCCTCGGCAGTACCAATGTTACCTGCGATTATTTGTAGGGTTTTAAAGTTTTTTCTAAGTGCTTTTAAAGCATCAATAACGCCTTTGCTATGGCCATGTGCACTATCTAAAGTTACCACATCTACACCAACCGCCTGCAAGGCAGCGGCACGATCCATTAAATCTTTTGTGATGCCTAAAGCTGCGCCAACCAACAATCTACCAAAACTATCTTTAACAGCATTTGGATTATTGCTTAGTTGCAAAATATCTCGATAAGTAATTAAACCTACCAAAATACCTTGTTTAGTTACAACTGGTAGTTTTTCAATTTTATATTGTTGTAAAATCTTTTCTGCTTTCTTTAAATCGGTGCCTTCTGGTGCAGTAATTAGGTTGTCTTTGGTCATAACATCCTTAATTTTTTTACTGCGATTGGCTGTTTCAAAACGTAAGTCACGATTGGTAAGAATACCTACCAACTTTTGGTTGGTATCAATAATAGGAATACCACCAATACGGTTTTCTTTCATTAATTTGAGTGCATCGGCCACGGTAGCTGTTTCACGTAATGTGATAGGATCGATGATCATACCACTTTCACTGCGTTTTACTTTACGAACTTGCTCTGCTTGCTTCTCAATTGACATGTTTTTGTGTAAAATACCCAAACCACCTTCGCGAGCCAAGGCTATTGCCAAATTAGCTTCAGTAACGGTATCCATTGCTGCAGATAGCATTGGTACATTTAAAATAATGTCTTTTGTAAGATGGGATTGGATATTGACTTCACGAGGTAATACCTGACTATATGCAGGCATCAGCAAAACATCGTCGAAAGTTAGACCAATACCAAATAAGCGGGAGTTGCTATTGCTTTTTGCGGAGGATTTTATTGTTGCCATAGG
>JAYWCY010000202.1:0-11001 GCA_043780175.1 Chitinophagales bacterium | reverse complement strand
TTTTTCAAGGTACCATTTTTGGCTACGAGGTAAGTGGTATACCTACAGGTAAAAGTGTATTTACAAATGCAGTAAAGGGTTCAGATATATTAAGCGGCGGTAATTTTGGATTTGAGGGTTCTATTGTTTGTACTATTTTACAAGTAATAGTTATTGCTGGTTTAGTATGGTATTATAAATTGAGATATAAAGAGTCAATACCCAAATGACATTATACTAAAAAAGCCGCTAACCTTTAACACTTAGCGGCTTTTACATTAAAATATAAAACTATTAATACGCTCTTGCAAATAATACTCTTTGCGTAGAAAGCTTACCAGATAAAATACATTTACCTTCTTGTAAATGATTATTCAAAGGAATGCAACGAATGGTAGCTTTAGTCATCTCCTTAATCTTTTCTTCTGTTGCGGCTGTGCCATCCCAATGTGCTGATATAAAGCCAGTTTTACTGTCTAATAGTTCTACAAACTCATCCCAACTATTAGCAGGTGTAATATGTTCATCTCTATATGCCAATGCTTTGTTGAACATGTGTAATTGTATTTCATCCAACAAAGTTTTTATGTAAAAAGAAATACCATCAATACCAACTGTCATTTTAGCTTTGGTGTCACGTCTTGCCACTTCCACCACATTATTTTCTAAATCTCTTGCACCAATGGCTAATCGTACTGGCACACCTTGCATTTCGTACTGGGCAAATTTCCAACCTGGTCTATTATTATCGCTATCATCGTATTTTACACGAATACCCAAATCTTTCAATTGCTGCATTACTGCATGTACTTTATGGTCAATCATCGCTTTCTGCTCATCACCTTTATAAATAGGCACAATCACCACTTGCAAAGGTGCAATACGTGGTGGCAATATCAAGCCATCATCATCGCTATGCGCCATTACTAAACCACCAATTAAGCGTGTACTTACACCCCAACTAGTACCCCATACATAATCTAATTTATTTTCTTTATCACTAAATTTCACATCAAAAGCTTTGGCAAAATTCTGACCTAGAAAATGCGAGGTACCAGCTTGTAATGCTTTACCATCTTGCATTAGCGCTTCTATACAATATGTTTCTTCTGCGCCGGCAAAACGTTCGTTTGGCGATTTTATACCTTTAATTACTGGTAATGCCATATAATTCTCTGCAAAATCGGCATATACATGCAACATTTTTTCTGCTTCTACCATCGCTTCGTCTTTAGTGGCATGTGCCGTATGACCTTCCTGCCATAAAAATTCTGCTGTACGCAAAAACAATCGTGTGCGCATTTCCCAACGCACCACATTTGCCCACTGATTTACCAATATTGGCAGGTCACGGTACGATTGTATCCAACCTTTATAAGTACTCCAAATAATAGCCTCACTTGTGGGACGAACGACCAATTCCTCTTCTAATTTGGCTTCAGGATCCACCATCAATTTGCCTTTATTATTAGGATCGGCTTTTAAGCGATAATGTGTCACTACCGCACATTCTTTAGCAAAACCTTCCGCATTTTTTTCTTCTGCTTCAAAGAGACTTTTTGGCACAAATAGTGGGAAATACGCATTTTGATGACCCGTATCTTTAAACATTTTATCTAACACATCTCTCATGTTCTCCCAAAGACCAAATCCATACGGTTTTATTACCATGCAACCACGTACTGCACTATAATCGGCAAGCCCACCTTTTATCACTAAATCGTTGTACCATTGAGAATAATCCTGTGCTCTCGACGTAATTTCTTTGCTCATTAATTGTTTGTGTTTTTCTTAACTAAATTATTTTTTAACAACCGTTATATGGCAAAATATTTGTCATTTTTTCTTTAACAAAGTTACCGCAGTAAATGTAGTAACTTCACATTATCTAAGAGCTAAAAACTGCCCGTTATGAAAAGCGCATTTTTACTAGTATCATTTGCTTCAGCAGTATTATTATTCACTGGCTGCGCCACCTTGTACCAAACAGAGCAAACCCCAGATGATTTATATTATTCTCCAAGTTCGGTAGTACCTCAAGAAAAAGAAACTACCAATAATAATAACGATGCACGTTATGAAGAATATATTAGCAGTAGCGATGACCGTTACTTGCGAATGAAAGTAGCTAATCGCAACAGATGGGATGCATTAGATGATTATAGCTATTGGAACGATAGTCGTTTTGATTTTTATGGTTATAATAATTATAACAATTACAATGGTTATGGTTATAATAGCTATAACGCTTATAATAATTGGGGTTTTTATCCAAACTATGGCTTTGGTTTTTCTAATAACTTTTATGGTTACGGCTACAACCCTTATTATTTTGGATATACCAGTTATTACAACCCCTATTATGGCTATTACGGTAGTTATTATAATCCATATTATTCCGGCTACACCTTACATAATAATAACGACGGTCCTCGGAGGTATTCTAGCGGCAGTAATATCTCATCTTACAATAACGGAAACTACAATAATAACAATACTCCGGCAGGCAATTCACCAACGCGCAATAGCAATGGTAGCTCGTTTGGCAATTTGGTACGTAGGGTGATTGCACCACCAACAGGCAGTTCACCTGGCACGCCATCTACGACGGTAGATAGGCCAACACGAACCTTCACCCCATCAACCACACCTACATCAAATACTGGTGGCTCTAGCGGTGGTTTTGGCAGTTCTGGTAGCAGTAGCAGCGCCCCAAGAAAGCCAAGAGGATAAAGCAGGGTTTTTCTTTGTGTCACCGGCAATTGTACTACTATGAAACAGTTGTTGCGTCGCACACTTGTACACTTTATGCATTATTCAGCAAAAAAAAGACCGCCATAAAATAGATATACATATAATGACAAAGTAGTAACCATGAAAAAATATATCCTCATACTCACCTTTTTTATCAGCATAGCTAACTATGCGCAAGTACCAGATGATGCTTTGAAATTATCTTGGCATACTGGCAACGGTACAGCTAGAAATATAGCTATTGGTGGTGTAATGGGCAGCCTAGGTGGTGATATAACAGCTGCAAATATTAACCCCGCAGGTTTAGGTTTGTACAAAACCAATGAATTTATATTAAGTCCAGGTGCATTTGTTTTTAACAATAAACTTAACTACCGTGGTACAGATACTGGCAATATAAAAGGTAATTTTAGCTACGGGCCAATTGGTTTTGTGTTTGGCACAACTAGTAAGTATAAATATAGCAGTTGGACTAGCAGCGCTTTCTCAATTTCAGTTAACCAAATAGCTAGTTATAATAATAGAATTCAGTACAAAGGTTTTAATAATTATAGTTCATTTTCAGAGCAATATTTAGAAGAATTAGTAAGAGACAAAGCCGATACAAATGCAGCATTAAGCAACTATATTTTTGGCTCATCATTAGCTTTTAGAACCTATTTAATAGATACCATTCGTGGTGCAAACGGAAGTGTTGCGGGTTATCAAAGTTTAGTGCCCATTACATCAGGAATTAACCAAGCATATGATGCAAATACAAGAGGTGGTTATCATGAAATTGCGTTGGGCTTGGCAGGTAACATACAAGATAAATTGTACATCGGTGGTAGCCTCATTATACCTGTTATTAGTTACCATAGAGATTTTGTTTATAAGGAAACTGACGCCACCAACAATCCCAATAATCAATTTGCAAGCTTCACTTATAGCGAGCAATTTCAATCAAGTGGTGTAGGTATTGGTGGTAAGATTGGGCTTATTTACAAACCGCAAAATTCGTGGCGTATTGGCTTTGCATTTCATACACCACAATCCATCACTTTTACTGATAAAATTCGAAGTCAAATGACTACCAATACCGAAAGCTATGCAGGTACTGTTACAGAAACTAGCGATAATTTAAATAGTGGTCAGGCTGGTGAAAGAAAGTATAAAGTAGCCACACCTTACCGTGCTATTGGTAGTGTCAGTTATGTATTTAAAGAAACCGCCGATGTAAGAAAACAACGTGGCTTTATAAGTGCCGATGTTGAGTTTGTAAACTATCGTGGTGCAAGATTTAGAGTACAAAATGCGCAAGATTATAACCGCACCAGCTATTTAGATCAAGTAAATGAGGGTGTGAAAAATTATTATAAAGGCAACTTTAATTTTAAAGTAGGTGGTGAGTTAAAATTTAATGTGTTTGCGGTACGATTAGGTACGGCTTATTTTGGTAGCCCTTATACTGATGCCACTATTAATGCAAGTAAATTTTTAGCCACAGGTGGTATTGGCTACCGCAATAGAGGCATGTTTATTGACCTAGGTTATGCGCATACATTTGTAAAAGACGTTAATTTCCCTTACAGATTAAATGATGTGGCTAATACATATGCGGTGCAAACAGGCAGCACCAGTAATTTTGTAGTAACACTAGGTTTTAAATGGTAAAATTTCACACAAAGAAACAAAGAATACTAAGAACACAAAGTATTTTCGCACTCACAGCAAAACCTTTATAAGACTGTATTCTTAATCTACTTTGTAAAAACCTACGCTACAATATAAAAGCTGCAGAGCGGTGAGAACGTACAAGTGAGTGACACAACAGAAGCTAAATAGCACTACTAAAGTTGGTTACGAAGAAAGAAAAAATAGACAGATTTTGTGCGCTTCGTCTTCTTTGCAAACTTTGTGTGAAACAACTCTATAAATACTTACCAGTATAACTTGCTTTTACTTTCTTTAAATCTTTGGGTATCCCTGCAAATACTAAAGTCCCGCCAGCATCACCAGCTTCTGGACCAAGATCAATTACCCAATCAGCGCATTTAATCACATCTGTGTTGTGTTCTATCACTAATAAAGAATGTCCTTGCGCTATCAGTGCATTAAAAGATGTGAGTAGTTTTTTTATATCATGAAAATGTAGGCCAGTAGTAGGTTCATCAAAAATGAACAAAATGTGTCCAATACCTTTGCCTTTACCAAGAAACGATGCCAATTTCACACGTTGTGCTTCACCACCACTTAATGTATTGGAACTTTGACCAAGTTTTACATAGCCCAAACCAACATCCTGCAACGGTTGGATGGCTTTAGATAAATTTTTCTCTTCCTTAAAAAATTCAATGGCTTCATCTACACTCATTTCTAACACATCAAAAATACTTTTACTTTTGTACGTTACTTCAATTACCTCTTCTTTAAAGCGCTTACCACCACACACTTCGCAGGTTAAATGCACATCAGCCAAAAACTGCATTTCTACAATTTGCTCTCCTTCACCTTTACAAGCATCACACCTACCACCATCTACATTAAACGAGAAATGCTTGGGCATAAACCCACGTATTTTACTTAGTGGTTGCTTAGAGTATAAATCTCTTATTTCATCGTAAGCTTTTATATAAGTAATAGGATTACTTCTTGAAGATTTACCAATAGGGTTTTGATCAATCATTTCTATTTGAGCAATATAATCCATATCACCGACTAAGGCTTTATGTAAGCCTACTTTTTCGGCAGCTTCACCTTTTAGTTTTTGTAATGCAGGATATAAAATTTGCTTTACCAAAGTTGTTTTGCCGCTACCACTTACACCAGTAATTACGCACAGCACATCTAGTGGAAACTGAACAGTAATATCTTTTAAATTATTTTGCCTTGCGCCTTCAATGCTTATGCTTCTATTCCATTTTCTTAGTGATTTTGGTACTTCAATTTGTAGTTCACCTTTTAGATATTTACCAGTTAAGCTTTTAGGATTATCAATCAATTCTTGGTAATTGCCCGCAGCAACAACTTCGCCGCCTAAATGTGATGCCAATGGTCCCATATCAATAATATGATCGGCCTCTCTCATAATCATTTCATCGTGCTCAACTACCACAACCGTATTGCCTAATGCTTTTAACGATTGTAATACCCCAATTAATTTTTCGGTATCTCTTGAATGCAAACCAATAGAAGGCTCATCTAATATGTACAATGAGTTTGTTAAATTGCTACCAAGGCTTCTGGTTAATTGTATACGTTGACTTTCGCCACCACTTAAACTATTAGCTAACCGATTGAGTGTTAAGTAGCCCAAACCCACATCTATCAAGGTTTGTAAGCGTTGGTGCACTTCTATCAAAATACGCTTGGCTACTTGTTCATCATGTTCACTTAACTGTATTTTATCAAACCAAACTTTCAAATCTTTTACCTGCATTTCACACAATTCGCCAATATGCTTTTTATGCACTTTTACATATAATGCTTCTTTGCGTAAACGATAACCTTCGCAATCTGGGCATTTGGTTCGGCCTCTATATCTACTTAATAAAACACGGTATTGTACTTTGTATAAATTGGCTTCTACTTCTTTAAAAAAGTCATCAATGCCTTGTACATATTTGGCACCCTTCCAAAGTAATTTGTATTGCTCTTTTGTAAGATCAATAATCGGTTTGTGAATAGGAAAGTCTATCTCGGCAGCACCACGAATGAATTGTGTTTTCCATTCGCTTAGTTTTTCGCCACGCCAAGGGGCAACGGCATTTTCATACAAGCTTAATCTCTTATCAGGAATTACCAAATCTTCATCTATACCCAATACCAAACTAAATCCTTCGCAGGTAGGACAAGCGCCATAAGGATTATTAAATGAAAATAAATTGGGTACGGGTTCTTCAAATTGAATACCATCTAACTCAAATTTATTACTATAATAAAAAGGTTTAGCACCATCAATTTCTATGTACATATTTCCTTCGCCTTCGTAAAAGGCGGTGCCAATTGAATCGCTTAATCGGTGTAAATCGTCTTCATCAAATGTTTTAGTAACAATTCTATCTATGAGTATGTAAGTTTGAAGCTTAACATTTGAAGTTAGTATTTTTTTACTTAATGCTTTGTCATCTAATTCTAACAATTCTTCTATCCTTATTAGCTCTGATGACTGTTGACTGTTGACTATTGACCGAAGGTACATTCTACTAAAACCCTTGGCCATTAATATATTCAACTCCTCTCTTACGTCTCTGTTAGCATGTTGCTTAAACGGTACTATAATTACCACTTTACTGCCATGTGGTAATGCTTGAATATCCTTTACTACATCGCTTACATCGTCTTTTTTTACTTCCTTACCACTAATTGGCGAAATGGTATGACCTGCACGAGCATACAACAAACGTAGGTAATCGTAAATTTCGGTCATACTACCCACAGTACTACGTGGTGTACGTGTAATTACTTTTTGCTCAATGGCAATAGCAGGGCAAAGCCCTTTGATATAATCAACATCAGGCTTTACCATACGTGCCATAAACTGCCTTGCATAAGCACTTAAGCTTTCAGCGTAGCGTCTTTGCCCTTCAGCAAATAATGTATCGATGGTTAATGATGATTTACCGCTACCACTTACACCTGTTACCACAATAAACTGGTTGCGTGGAAACTCAACGGTAACATTTTTAAGATTGTGTGTTCTAGCACCTTTTACAAGAATATTATTGTTAACATCAACCAGTGCTACGGGTTTAGTTATATGTTTTGTATCGCTCTTTTTTGCCATTGATTGCCTTACTTACCTTTTGTGTAGGTTATTTCAAAATTATAGGTTTCTACGTTGTTGCTACTACCTAAATAAGTAACATTTTGTTCGCTTTATTTGTTGTAATTTTTGTTCTTAGAGAATTGGCTGCATAATGTAAAGAACGTCCAATTGTCTGCCTGTGGCAGAAGGATGCCGAATAGTACAAATCAGTTACCTAAAAATTATATCAAAAAAAGCCCAACATTTTGCAATGTTGGGCTTTTATATTTTAGAAAGAAAACTAACTTATTCAGCAGTTTTTTCTTCTGTAGTTGTGTCTTCAACAACTTCTGTAGCAGCAGCATCAGCAACTGGTGTTACTTCTGCAGTTTCTACAGCATCAGCTTTTCTAGGTGCACGACCACGACGAGTTTTCTTAGCTGGTTCAGCAGAAGTAGACGCAGTTTTACCGTAAACATCGTTGAAATCTACTAACTCAATCATTGCTTTTTCAGCATTATCACCTGGACGAATGCCCAATTTAATAATACGTGTATAACCACCTGGACGAGCAGCAATTTTTGGACCTACAACTGTAAATAATTCCTTAACCGCTTCTTTGTTTTGCAAATGTGCAAAAGCCAATCTATGGTTATGCGTAATTACTGCAGCGTTTTCTGTTTTCTTAGTTTTAGTTAACAATGGCTCTACGTAGCTACGTAATGCTTTAGCTTTAGCCAAAGTAGTAACGATACGTTTGTGCATAATAATTTGAGCTGCTAAGTTGTTTAACAAAGCTACTCTGTGTGCCTTCTTGCGGCCTAAATTGTTGATTTTGTCTCCGTGACGCATGACTATTGATTTGTGTTCGTCTGCACCGTGTCAGGAATTGCAGACTACTTGATTAAAAAAGAGTGGTTGAAAAGCCGAAGGTTCATCCTACAACGTTTCAACCACTTATATTATTTAGTTATCTAAATTATCTAGGCCTAATTTTTGTAAATCCATACCAAAGCTTAATCCTCTTTCAAGTAATACTTGCTCAATTTCAGATAAAGATTTTTGACCGAAGTTTCTGAATTTCATCAAATCTTCTTGCTCATATTGAACCAAAGAACTTAAAGAGTCAATTTTAGCAGCTTTCAAGCAATTAAATGCACGCACAGAAAGATCTAAATCTTCAAGTGGTGTTTTTAATACTTTACGTAATTGTAAAATTTGTTCATCAACTACATCATCTTTCTTCTCTTCCTTATTATCAAAAGTGATATTCTCATCAGTGATAATCATTAAGTGCTGAATTAAGATACGTGAAGCTTGCTTTACAGCATCTTCAGGGTGAATTGTACCATCTGTAACTACATCTAAAATTAATTTTTCATAGTCAGTTCTTTGTTCTACACGATAGTTCTCAATTAAATACTTCACATTTTTGATAGGAGTATGAATTGAATCGATAGCGATGTAACCAAATACACTGTCTTTTAATTTATTTTCTTCAGCAGGTACATAACCACGACCTTTAGCGATGGTTAATTCAATATCAATTTTAGAAGTTGTATCCATGATACAAATAACTAATTCTGGATTCATCACTTGGAAGCTTTGGGCTGCCTCGCCAATCATCCCAGCATTAAACTCATTACGACCTTTAATTGATAAAGTAATTTTTTCGCTTGAAATGTCACTATCAACTATCTTCTTAAAACGCACTTGTTTTAAGTTTAAGATAATCTCAGTAACATCTTCAGTAACACCTTTCATTGTTGCAAACTCGTGATCAACACCTTCTATTTTTATACCAGTAATTGCATAACCTTCAAGGCTGTTAAGCAAAACTCTGCGCAAAGCATTACCGATTGTTAAGCCATAACCTGGCTCAAGCGGACGGAACTCGAATTGACCGTCGAAATCAGAAACTTTTTGTAATACAATTTTGTCCGGCTTTTGGAAGCTTAATATGGCCATATTAAAACTTGTTTTTTATTTTACCCTAAATCACTTTTAAATGATTTAAGAATATGTGAGTATGAATTAAAATTTCCTAGAAACCCTTCTTTAAGGATTCAGGCTTACTTACTATACAATTCCACAATCAATTGCTCCTTAATATTTTCAGGAACTGATTCCCTTTCAGGATATGTGATGAAAGTACCTTTTAGTTCACCTTCATTCCAGTCAACCCAGCTAAACTTAGGATTTTTACCACGTGTTTTGCTAGTGATAGAAGTATTTGCTGCGCTTTTATTTTTATAAGAAATTACATCACCTGGTTTACAAGAATAAGACGGCACATTCATAACATCACCATTAAGTGTGATGTGCTTGTGTGCTACTAATTGTCTTGCTTCTGGACGGCTAGCAGCCAAACCCAAACGGTAAACTGTATTATCTAAACGCGCTTCTAACAATTTAATCAAGTTTTCACCAGTAACACCTTTAATGCGCGAAGCTTCTTCAAATGTTTTGCGAAACTGACGCTCTAACAAACCATAAGTGTATTTAGCTTTTTGTTTTTCTCTCAACTGTAAAGCGTACTCACCTAGTGTTTTACGTTTACGAGTTGCTCCGTGCTGACCAGGAGGGTTACTATTTTTAGTTAACCATTTACCGTTGCCCAAAATTGGCTCACCGTAAATTCTACAAATTTTGGTCTTAGGACCAGTGTAACGTGCCATGTTTAATAAAACTTTATTTGATTTTTTAGTGAATGATGAACGATTGTTAAAAAATCAAAAAACTGAATCGATCACCCATTTAAATATATAATATAATTTGCCTTGCGGCAGAATTATTAAACTCTTCTTTGTTTTGGAGGACGACAACCATTGTGTGGCATCGGTGTAACGTCTTTAATAGAAGTAACTTCGATACCGTTTTGAGCGATAGAGCGAATAGCACCTTCACGTCCAGAACCAGGTCCTTTTACAAATACATCTACTCTTTTTAAACCTGCGTCTATTGCTACTTTAGCAGCATCGGCAGCAGCCATTTGTGCAGCATATGGTGTGTTCTTTTTAGAACCACGAAAACCCATTTTACCGGCTGATGACCAAGAAATAACTTGACCTTGTTTGTTAGTGAAAGCAACAATAATGTTGTTGAACGTTGCACTAATTCTTACTTCGCCTGCTGCATCTACTTTTACGATGCGCTTTTTTGCAGCGGCTTTAGCACTGTTCTGTGCTTTTGATGGTTTTGCCATTTTTTTTGTGTTGAGGTAGTCTTTAAAATAAATATTTGTCCCTACTTTCTTTGCATAACGCAAGAATATCTGGCGACATGTTGAATATAAAAAAAGCAGAAATTCCAAACCCGATAATTGGGTTTGGAATTTCTATCTTTTATTAATTATTTCTTAGCAGCTTTCTTTTTACCCGCAACTGTTTTACGTTTACCCTTACGAGTACGACTATTAGTTTTGGTACGCTGACCACGTACTGGAAGACCTTTACGGTGACGAAGGCCACGGTAACAAGCGATGTCCAATAAACGTTTGATGTTCATTTGAGTTTCACTACGTAAAGCACCTTCTACTTTAA
>JAYWCY010000201.1:0-5768 GCA_043780175.1 Chitinophagales bacterium | reverse complement strand
TATCTGATTTTCAATAGCTTTTGTATGGACGTCATTTATATTTTTTCTCTGGATTTTGCCAGAGTAGTGACTCGCAGAGACGGTGTATTACAAAAAAATCCCCGATAAAATAACTTTATCAGGGATTTTTACTACATGCAGTTGGCTTCTTTCCTCGCCATGACGGCTGTACGACTTACAATTTCTTTAAAATATCTTCTTGTGCCATGCGTGCATAGTCGCCATTCTTGGCGGCTGTAGCAAGCTCAATACATTTTTCGGCACTGGCTTTGGCGCTTACTTTATCGCCTAATTCTTTCTCAATTCTTGCTTTTAATAAGTATAACCAAAATGGATCTTTTTGTTCTGAGATAGCTTTTGTAACCAAACTAAGAGCTTTGCTGTTATCTTTCATCCACTCAAAATAAAAGGTAGCTGCGTTTTGATAATTTGGTTTATCGCTAGCTAAGTTTTTTTCTACATCGGCTTTAATACGGTCTTTAATATCTACACTAATTGGTAAGCTTACGGCTAGTTTATCCCATATAATCTGTAGTTCGCAGCTTTCGTTTTTAACATTGGTAAATTGCATACTTAAGGTTTCTACGGCATCAGATAATTTAGAAACTGGTGCTGTTACACGTACCACATCGTTTTCTTGCTTGTACAAAGCTGGTTGGTTTACAGTTAAATCTTTTGTAATGATTAAAGTAAATTCTTTTTTACCAGGAATTGATAGCAAACCGTACTTGCCAGCTTTGATATTTACACCACCAATAATTACTTCTTCACTAAAATTAAGGATGGTAGCGCCATTGGCACCAGTGCGCCATACCTTATCGAAAGGTACAACATCACCAAAGATTTTACGACCTTTTACACCTGGGCGAGAATAACTAAGTTCTACATAGCCGAGGCCGAAATTTTGTTTAATGGACTGTGTGGTACTTGGTTGAGGCATATTTACCTGGCCAAAACTTGTAATAGTTGCAAGCGTAGCTGCAAGCAGGAATAATCGTTTCATGTATGTGTTTTGTTTTGTTTTAACAATGATACTTTTAAAAATAATAGCGAAGCTAAAGGTAAATGCTTTTACAAATTGGTACTTTATGGATTTTTCAGTGGAATTTTCACTTTGTTTTTCTTTTTGTGGCTTATCCATTTAGGGCCTTCGGTTATAGCATTGGCTAAGGCTTTAGCTTTGGTGCTATCTATCTCAGTAATCACTGTTACATTGTAGGCTGTGCCTTCTTTATCTACCGAAAATTCGATGTCAATATCATCTAATTTGTGACCATTTTTATCAGTTAATACCAACTCATTATTGCTGGTTGTATCGCCAATAAAACCAATTTTTTGAGTAATGTATTTGCTATAATATTGCCAGCCACCAACTGGCATTAAAGAATCCAATGGATCGATGGGGCGTTTAGTAGCGTTGGCAGTTACATATTTTTTTTTAGCAGTACCGTAACCTATAACTACCACTTCATCAAGGTTGGTTTTAGATGCAGCAGTAGAATCTTTTGCAGGTGTAGTAAAATTGCTTTCTTGAAGTTTTACTGCATTATTTACTGCCATACTTTTAGCTAAATAGTCAGTTTCTTTTGCTTTTGTAGATGCATTCTGTTTAGCTAATAATTCTGCTGCTTGATTGTTAGTTGTTACAACTATTACACCATTTATAGCGCTTGCTCCATAAATCGCAGCTGCTGTGGAATCTTTAAGTATTTCAATGCTTTTTATAGTAGTGGCATTGACATAAGATGGCAAACTATCATATCGTAACCCATTAATGACATATATTGGCTGCTGGTTTTTGTTAATGCTGCTATTGCCACGAATAAGAATTGTATTATTTGCATTGTTAGTATTTACAAAACCATTACTTGTAGTTGGCGGATTAGATGCTACAATTTCTTTTTTGCTATTTTTATCAACAGATATGCCAGCGGCACGACCCTGCAGTGCTTGTGCAATGTTGGTTGCTGGTAAGCTATTTAGTTCTTTTTCTGTAAGGGTTGTTACCAATGAACCAGCTTTGTAATTAGCTGTATCGGTACTTCTTTTTATATCATCGAATGCACTTACTGTTTCTTGCTTTGCTAATGAAAGGGTTACTTGCTTATCTCCTACAATTACAGGTTTTTGGTTGTAAGTAGAAACTGTATGAGCTGGTTTGTTGGTAATAATTGGCCGTCTATTTATGCTTGTTGTATCTGTTTTAATTACTGCTTTTTCTGTAGTAGGTGTTACAATAGCTACTTGTTTATTTTTAGATGTATTGTTGAAAACACTATAAGTAATAGCACCTAAACTTGCTACTATAATTATGGCAGCTGCAGCATTTAACCACGATTTATATTGCTTGTAAAAAGGAATAAATTTAGTTGTTTCTGTTTTTGGTAAAAGCGCTGCTTTAATAGCTGTTAAATCAGTTTTTGCTTTACTAATATTAGCTGCTCTGTAACCATCAACCGCATCTTCTAAAAATGGGTCGTTTAGCATAGTTTTTTCAAAAGCATACATATCCTCACGACTCATCGTGCCATTAACATAGCTGCTAATGTGCGTAAAGTTGTAAGATGGTATGTTGGTGTTATTGCTCATGTTTGTCCATGCAAATTTTCAAATTTCTTTTACCATTTTGAATTAAACTTCTCACTTTATTCCAATCAAGCCCTGTAATGGCAGTAATATCGTTGTAACATTTTTCTTCTAAGTAAAATAGTTTAATGGTCTGTTGTTGTTCAGTATTTAGTTGTTCAATACAATTTTCAAGGCTGTTTAAACTATTTTCTTTTGCCAATACAGTTTCAAGATGCCAATTATCTTCTAATTGCATAAAAGTTTCTGGTAATTCAGAAAAACCTTTGCCTTTCTCTCTGCGCAACTGCATTAAACACCAGTTTTTAGCTACTACATACAGCCAACTTTTAAAATTTTCAGGCTCGTGTTGCAGCAATTTGGTAGTTAATGCTTCGTAAATATTCATCACAGCATCTTTAGCCAAATCCTGATCTTTTAAATATTTTACACAAACACCATACACCACATCAGAATAGCGTAAATACAGTATAGCCAATGCTTGCTGCTGTTGATGCTGCTTGTAATGCAGTACCAGTTGCTCATCTGTAAATGCGTTAAGATTCTTGATTACTGTCATGCTGTTTTTACGGTGCGATGAAAGTACAGGAAATTTTTTTTGAAAAGTTTTATGTAATCAATTAGGCAGTTGCATCTTCATGAAAAATCACTTTAAAACTGCACTTTATGAAACAGAATTTACAGATACAAATACCTACACCTTGCCACGAAAATTGGAACGCAATGACACCAGAAAATAAAGGTAGATTTTGTGGTAGCTGCGCCAAAACAGTAGTAGATTTTAGTCTGATGACAGACAATGAAGTGCTAAATTTTTTGAAGAAACATACAGGTAATACTTGTGGGCATTTTACCAGTGACCAACTGCAACGACCAATTATAGAAACGCAGTTACAACCCAAAAAAACATGGCGTTATTGGCTGGCTTCAATTGCTTCGCTATTGATAATGTTACAACGTAGTGCTGCGCAAACTAAAACTGTAATGACCCAAGGTAAAGTGCTGGTAAAAAAGTCCATAGTAAAGCAAGTAGCAAAAAAGGTTACCCTAAATAGAGAAATAATTGTAGGTATGATAATGCCAGAGATAGTGAAAGGTGATATTGAAGTGATAGAGCAACCAATAGCTGTAAAAAAATTTATTGAAGGTATAGTGGTAAATGAAAGCAATCAACCAATTGCCTTTGTTTCTGTAACTACAAAAGTAAAACTTGGCATTACAAGTACAGATAGTTTGGGTAAGTTTTTTATTGATAATAAATATCTTCTTGATAGTATTAGTTTGGTAGTTTCGTCTATAGGTTATGAACCTAAAGAGTTGTCAATTGCTGCAAAAACAAAAGCCCCACAGTTCATTCAACTAAAAAAGAAAGCAGTGCAATTACCTGAGGTAGCTCTAATAAGTTATGGTTCAACTTTAAAAGGGAAAATGGTAATGGGTGGTATTTCTTCAGTTAAAAACGTTTCTAAACGTGATACAATTCCTTTAGCAATTGCCAAAGTATTTAATAACGAAGCGTTTACTATTTACCCAAATCCTGTAAACAAAAATGGCACCATTAATATCTCGGTAAAAGAAGCTGGTATTTATGAGGTACAAGTATCGAGTAATCAATCGAAACTATTGTACAGTCAGCAACATAACACACAATTTGCCAAGCAAGCCGTACAATTTGCCGTACCCGCTGGTGCATTGCCAGGTATGTATTATTTACGATTACTCAACACAGTAACACATAAACAATGGGTAGATAAATTGATGATTCAGTAGCTAAAAATTAATACAACACATAGGAGTTTAAATTGGGTAAAGTCTAGGGGGCATTACCCAACTTCTATTCTTAGCTGCAACGAGGTAAAATAGTGCTGTTACGTTATTTTATTGGTATTCTTAGCGTGAACTGATTACTTAAATGCAGGGTGAAATTGTTGTAGCGTACTTCTTAAATAATCTCTATCCAAATGCGTGTAAATCTCAGTGGTAGTAATACTTTCATGGCCAAGCATTTCCTGCACTGCACGCAAGTCTGCACCGCCTTCTACTAGGTGTGTAGCAAATGAATGGCGCAAAGTGTGGGGTGAAATTGTTTTATTGATTCTGGCTTTTACTGCTAAATCTTTAATGATGTAAAATATCATCACACGGCTCAATAATTTACCCCTGTTGTTCAAAAATAAATAGTCTTCAAAATTCTTTTGTATCGGTTGATGCCTTCTTATGTTATCTCTATAAATCTGGATAAACTTAACGGCATCTCTACCAATTGGGACTAATCTTTCTTTATCACCTTTGCCGATGACTCTTATAAAACCTACATCTAAATACAAACAACTAATTTTTAAATTTACAGTTTCACTTACACGTAACCCACAGCTGTACATAGTTTCTAAAATGGCTTTATTGCGGCCGCCTTCTGGCTTGCTTAGGTCAATTGCGGCAATCATGTTTTCTATTTCAGTAAAGCTCAAAGTGTCTGGTAATAAGCGTTTGGTTTTTGGTGCATCTAAAAGTGTAGAAGGGTCTGTGGTAGAAATTTGTTCTTGAATGCAATACTTATAAAAAGCCTTGATACCCGAAATAATTCGTGCTTGTGAAGTAGATGTCATTCCTAATTCTGCAATCCATTTTATAAAGCCTTGCAAGTCTTTCAATACCAAATCTGATGGGTTTTTCGTCGCATCATTTATTTGCAAATAGCTAGTTAATTTTTCAACATCACGCAAATATGCTTCTACAGAATTATCGCTGAGCGATTTTTCAAGTTGCAAATAAGCTTTGAATCCTTTTTTATAAGCGTTCCACATAAAAGTTAAATTCTTGTTTACAGCTTGTTGATTTTTGGATGCCGTTGTAATGAAAGTTATATTTACTTTCTACAGACATCTTCAACAGTTATAAAGTATGCAAGTTAGCCTACGTTCGTTTAAGTTAAAAGTTGGTAAAAATAAAACTGCTTTTAAACGGTTTTTAACCAAAATAGAAAAGAACCCACCTCATTTATTAGATGTAATGGTAGAACAAATAGACAAAGAAGTTTGGCTAGAAACAAATTGCTTGAGCTGTGCCAATTGCTGTAAAACCATGACGCCAACTTTTACACCCAAAGATATTAAACGTATTGCAGCACATTTTGAAATAAAACCCATAGAATTTAAACGTAAATGGTTGTATCAGCATGGTAA
>JAYWCY010000200.1:0-2637 GCA_043780175.1 Chitinophagales bacterium | reverse complement strand
GTTGCTGCTACCGATTGGAGCTGGAGCCCGTTGTGGATGGATTTTGATAATGATGGCTTAAAAGATTTATTTATTAGTAATGGTATACCAAAGCGATTAAACGATATTGACTATGTAAATTTTGTATCTAATAGTGAAGTTCAAGATCAAATTAGAAATAATAAAATAGCAGAAAAAGAAAAGAAAATTATAGAATCTTTCCCGCAAATTAAGTTGCCAAATAAGTTCTTTAAAAATAATGGCGACGTGACTTTTAAAGATCTTGCTTCACAAATAAAAAATGATAAAGAAACATTTTCTAACGGTGCTATTTATGCAGATTTAGACAATGATGGCGACTTAGATGTGGTAGTAAATAATATTGATGATGCTGTACTGATTTATCAAAATAAAACCAATGATATTAAACACAAGCTTTCGGTAGATATTACGTTAAAAGGCTCAAAAAATAATATCAATGCTATTGGGGCTAAGCTGTTATTATTTAGTAACCAACAAATAAGAACTTATGAAAACTATCCTGTCAAAGGTTTTCAAAGTAGTATGCAATTGCCTGTACACATAGGTTTAGATCATACGAAAGTGGATAGTTTATTACTAGTTTGGCCAGATAATACTTTTCAACGCATTAGCTACAAGACAGGTACAAAAACGCTTTTAGTAAAGTATACCGAAGGATTGGCAAAGTTTGATTATCGTATACTTACCAAACATCATGTTAATGCCACAATACCAATGGTTGATATTACCAAGCAAACCAATTTGCTTTGGAAACATGAAGAAAATCTCTTTAATGAATTTGATAGAGAGCCTTTAATTCCGCATATGGTGTCTCGTGAAGGGCCTGCGCTAGCTGTGGGCGATATTAATGGCGATGGATTAGAAGATGTATTTATTGGTTCTTCAAAAGGTAATAAATCAGCCATCTTTACGCAACAAGCCAACGGTAAATTTATTAAAACTAATCAGCTGAATATTGATGCTGATAGCACTAATGAAAATGTAGATGCCTGCTTTGTAGATGTGAATGGCGATAAATTTTTAGACCTTGTTATTGCTACAGGCGGTAATGAATATTATGGTAATGATGCGCATCAACAACCACAAGTTTACATTAATGATGGCAAGGGTAGTTTTAGTAAACTAGCCAATGCTTTTGATAATTTATTTTTAACTGCCTCTTGTGTAGTGCCCTATGATTTTAATGGTGATGGGGCGATAGATTTATTTATAGGGGCGAGAGCGATACCTTGGGCTTATGGTGAAGTGCCTCAGTCTTATTTGTTACAAAACGATGGGAAAGGGCATTTTAAAAATGTAACAGATCAATATAGTAAAGAGTTGTCTAAAGTGGGTTTTGTGCAAAATGCTATTTGGGTAGATATCAATAAAGATGGTAGAAAAGATTTAGTATTAAGCCTTGAATGGGATGGGATATGCGCTTTTATTAACAATAAAGGGTCGTTTACAAAAAAACTACTTACAGAAAAAAAAGGTTGGTGGAATTTTACATTGCCATGTGATATTAATAATGATGGAAATGTAGATTTTATTGTAGGCAACCTTGGCTTGAATAGTCGATTAACAGCGAGTGATAAAACACCTGTAACGCTTTATTATAATGACTTTGATGGTAATGGTAAGAAGGAACAAGTACTCACCTATTTCTTAAATGGCAGAGAATTACCTTTTGCTAATAAGGGTGAATTAGAGAAGCAAATGCCTTTGCTAAAGAAAAACTTTTTATACGCGCACGATTTTGCAAAAGCTACTTTGCCAGAAATTTTTACTGAAGACAAACTGAATAAAGCCGATAAATGGCAAGCTAATTATTTTGCCAATGCTGTATTGATAAATGATGGCAAAGGTAATTTTATAACACAAGCATTACCTTGGCAAGCGCAACTCTCCAGCTATAAGGATGCGGTTGTATTAGATGCTAATCACGATCATTTACAAGATATTTTATTAGTGGGCAATTTCTACGAAAATAATATTCAAATGGGTAGATATGATGCAGATTTTGGCACTTTACTTATAAATAAAGGTAATAATACGTTTGAAGTAGAAAGCTTAAATGGATTGCAAATAAAAGGTCAGGTAAGAAGAATAAAGCCCATTACTATCAACAAGCAACAGGCTTTAGTATTGGTTCGGAATAATGATAGTGTGATGGTTATACAGCAGCAACTTAAAAAATAGGATAATAAAACCTGGTAATCCATTTTGTTGTATCAGTTTCTTTAACTCTATCTGTGATAAGCGATTCAAATGGAATGGCTGGTGATGTATGCTTAAAATCTGAAAAGTATTTTTCAAACATTTTAAAAGAATGGTCAATAGTTGCTTTACCACCTTTTATACTATCGCTTTCTAAGATTCTACCAACAACCATACGTTTTAAAGCAATGGTATTAGATATTGGTAAGGAATGATTAACTGGAATTGCGACCATTGTCTTGTAATTCACATCACTTTCTTTAGTAACGTTTAGCATTGGTACATTCGTTTCTATACCCCCATTTTCAGAGATGTGTTTTTTTAGCGTATTAACCATTGTATATATTTCCTGTGTAGAGGGGTAATGGTTGAAAATAGTTTTAGTACTCATTAATACCGTATCTTTTACCATGGTAC
>JAYWCY010000199.1:0-4303 GCA_043780175.1 Chitinophagales bacterium | reverse complement strand
AGCTTCAAAAGGTAAGAAAGCAAAGTCTAGTAAATGTTGCAACAAACTCTCACCAGCACTTTTTAAAGTATATACCACATGCTGGTACATAATTACATCTTTAGGTCTACGAAATAATTCTAAGATGAAATTGATAAAAGTGGGTAAAATAAAAATGGCAATTATAGCAGACGTCCAAAACCAAGCCGCCGCAGTAATCCATCCATACATCAATAATGTAGTAAGGCAAATAGGCACAATACTTCTACGAAGGTTATCCAGTATTTTCCAGCGAGACAATGCTGTTAATGGATTTCTCTTAAACTGCTTATCTGGTGCAGGAACGTAAAATGAAAGCCAACGTGCAATTTGCCAATCACCACGAACCCACCTATGCCTACGTTTTATGTCTACATAATAATTAGAAGGATATTCTTCATATAATTGTATATCGCTTATTAAGCCTGAACGAGCGTAGCAACCTTCTACTAAATCGTGACTTAATATTCTGTTATCTGGAAATCTGCCAGTTAAAGTATTTTCAAATGCATCTACATCGTAAATACCTTTTCCAATAAAAGAACCCTCTTTAAACAAATCTTGATAAACATCAGATATAGCTCTTGTGTAAGGATCTGTACCAGGCTCATTACCATGTATTCTTGCATATACCGAACTATTTGATTTTGGTAAACTATTAGAAACTCTTGGTTGCAAAATAGTGTAGCCTTCTATTACTCTTTGTTTTTTATCAGAATACAAAGGATGGTTTAATGGATGCGCCATCGTGCCCACCATTTTCCAAGCGGCGTCTCTTGGTAATTTTGTGTCAGTATCTAATGTTATTACATATTTAATTTGTGGAAATATTGACTCTTCAGCAATTATCGCAATAAAGTTCTCACTACCAATGCCCCTTAACAAGCCATTTAGCTGACTTAGTTTGCCTCTCTTACGCTCATAAGCCATCCATATTTTTTCTGACTCGTTCCATTTGCGAGGCCTATGAAACAGGAAAAAATACGCATTATTTTCGCTGCCATATTTTTTGTTAAGTGCGATAATTTTATTGCATAATGATTTTATTAAAACCTCGTCTTCTGGTAATGTTTCTGCGGGTGCATCTTTAAAATCAGTGAGCAAGCCAAAATGAAGATTCTTATCTCGATTACCCAAAAAACGCACTTCTAAATCTTCAGTTAAGCTTTCAATATCTTCTATACTAGTCAACAAGGTTGGTATTACTACTAAAGCATGGATTTCTTCTGGAATGCCTTTTGAGAAATCCATCCTTGGCAGTAAGGTTGGGTGTGCCAATTGTGTTGCTAACCAATTGATAACAGTAATGGCTAATTGGCTAACTGCAATAACGGATATAAAAGCAAGTGTTAAAATTTTCCACCCATGTAGCCCATCTTTAAATGCCCTATCAATAAAAAGCCAGCTTAGAAAGAAAGTGACAACTGCTATGGCATTGAGGTAAAAGAAAAGCGGTTCATGACGAAAGACAACTCTTAATTTATCGGATAATGGTAGCTTTATTTTGGATGTTTTTTCTATTTGAATAAGCCCCTTGTCTACAAGATAATAGCCTACGTGCTTATGTCTTGTTGCCATACTTTTATTTCTTTCTGCGGCTTTAACTACCATCTTTGCTACATCCTGTTCTGATAGCAAGCTATATTTTGAAATTTTTTCTACGGCATGGCGGTAAATATCTCTTGTATGGAAATCCATAGATACATAAATGCCAGCAGGATCTTGCTTTAAAATGTTTTCTACAATGCTTTCTTCCTCTACAAATTCTCGCCAATTGGTAGTGTTTAAAAACCGAAGACTTACAATGCTATTGCTAATTGAAACCTGGTCTATGGCCTGTTTCTGATTTTCAAGATGTACCAATTCAGTACTGTTCAATCCATTTTCAGATAAATTCTGCTCTACCCAACTTAATGGTAATGTAAGCGATGCACCTTTGCCTTGTAACCTTCTAGTTAGTTCGGCTACAAATGAGCTATCCATAGGTGGGTTAGAGCGGACCATATCTGCAATAACCAATACCAAATTTTTTGGGTCATTTTCTGCGGTTTCAGTCATGTCATCTGCCCACTTATCTGCAAGGTTTTTATTCAGAATATTTATGGCAATTTGCGTAGCAAGCCTACGTAAATTTTCTAACAATGCTAAACGCAACATAATAGGTATTGCCCACAGTTCGCCCAATCGTAAAACAGTGACTTTCTGGTAAGCACTTATAAAACTTGTAAGTGTTTTTAAATCAATCCTTCCATCACTATGCGATAAGATTTCAATAGCAATATCATATACTCTAGGCAACCCCTGTGAAGCCCCTTTTGCTAATTGTGGTAAGCCTTTACTGTAGCCTTTTGGTAAATGCTTTTTAGCGGTATAAATCTGCTCTTCTATCAAATAAAAATTATCTAATAGCCATTCACCTGCTGGTACAATTCGGTGACTTTGTTTTGCAGATTCTGTCAACAGGTCGTGTACCTCTAACAATACATCTTCATTTTCTGCAAGCTTTTCTAGTAAGTGTTCAGAAGGCCTGCCTTCAATAAGTGAATGACTTTTAGCTAACTTTTGCGCATATTGCTCTATTTGTTCGATTGTAAACAAATCAGATCGTAAAGGCTGTTTTTCATCTTTGTATTTTTTAACCAAATTTTCACCAAGAAAGGGCTTAATGATACTTTTTTTTAAAGTGGCTAAAGCATTTGGCAATACATCTGAAAATTTATCTTTGGATTGTTTTTTATCATGCAATTGCATAAGGCACTAAAAGAGTTTAAACTAAATTTATAATGTGATACCTATGTTAACTTAGTTAAACTAATATCATGCCTTATATAAAAAAGAGTTACATAACAAGTAGTTCCAGTCATACAATCTGGTTTGTGCTGTTATATAATGCGTGAAAAAAAACCACAATATTTAAATATTTACTTTTAAAATCCTCAAGCTGTTTACATTCTTTAACAGCTTGTTTTGTGGTATTTGTTTCTTTTGGTTTAGGTGCTATGTGGGGCTCAAATTTTGGGAAGTATCGTGAATAAAACTTAATTTATTAAAGACTTTTGCTGGTATAATAATTGGATAAGCATCTTTTAATCCCATACTTCTGTTTAGGCTGTTCATCATGTATCTTACAGGTAACCACATTGCAATAATATCATTAAAGTTTTTTAGTGTGTAAGGGTCTCTTGTTAAATCCGTATTATGATCTTTTGATTTTTTTGCTAAATGAGGGTGGATACTCAAACCAAATGAAAATGATGTTTCTAATGTGTCCATTATATGCATATAGTGTGCCCAGGTTTCTGCCCAATCTTCCCAAGGATGAGCTGCAGCATAACTACTAATATAATTTTGATTCCAATTGGATGATGTTCCGTGTTGGTAATATTTTTGAAGAGAATCAGTATAATCGCGTGTTTCATCGCCAAATACTTTCCTAAAGTCTGACTGCTTGTTAGTGTCTTTAATCAATCGGTCCCAATAATAATGACCTATTTCGTGCCTAAAGTGACCAATTAACGTGCGGTAAAGCTCTGCCATATTTTTACGAGCCATTTCCCTCTCAATATCATCGGCTTCTGCAATATTAATAGTAATCAATCCATTATCATGTCCGGTTAAAATTGGAATATTTTGGTCGTATTGATTATTACTTACAAAATCAAATGCTATTCCTTTTTCAGAATTTGTGGGTTTATTAAAAACGGGTAGATCTAGACGCAATAGTGCGTATACCAAACGATGTTTTGCAATTTCAATATCTTGCCACTTCTGTAAATAGCCTTGTATAGAAATATTTGGTATAGTGTGGTTAAGGTCACACGCTTTACAAAAAGGCGTCTTACTATCTATTGGAATTATCCAATTACATAATTGATATTTTTTATTAATGCAATAGGTGTATTCCGTTTTATCATTTTTGTTTGATATTGTATAATTGCCACTATCCTTTATGTCTAATGCCGACATTTCAAAGTTATTTGCCTCAAAGCCTAAAACATGGTTACAATTATAACAGATTTCGTTTTCAAAATACACCAATTGGCTGCAATAGGTTCATGTAAAAAGTTTCATATCACGCTTATTACGAAGATGCTGCCAGCGATTATACAAAGTCTAGCCTAACTTTTAGTAAAGTGATCGCATAATTGTATATATATATATTTATATTAAATTGGTGGTATTGAATTTAATATAAGGGAATTAAATGCCATAAGAATTCTTGTTATAAATCTTGAAGTCTCCAAGGTAAGAGGTGCGCGTATAGGTTTATAAAAATTGATTCGGC
>JAYWCY010000198.1:0-8586 GCA_043780175.1 Chitinophagales bacterium | reverse complement strand
GCTTGACAAAGCAAAGGAAGGCTGTAACTGTAATGCAGGAATACCAACTACTAAGCTTTTTAGGATGTTTCTTCTTGATATGGCCATCGGTTTTTGGTTTAAAAAATGAATAATAATTTAATATATCATGTTTTCTAAAAGGTTTCTTCTCGTTTAAATAAAATTTTCGTTGTATCCATAGTTGACCAACCAGTTTCATCCACATACATTACTTTGATATTGAGCAATGAAGCACCATTAGCGCGCCGGGTATAAGCATGATACACGATAAAAGTGGTATCATGTTCTGTGAAAAAGCCGTTGTGACCACGGCCAGGTTCGGTAGAATCGCCAGCTAGAAAAACGCTGTATTTATTATCAACCCAACTCTCGCCTTGTTTGTTTAAATAAGGACCTTTTATATTTTTTGAACGCCCAATGACTATTTGATAAGTGCTGTTATTACCCGCACAACATCTACCTCGCGAGGCAAAAATGTAATAGTAATTAGCATCTTTAATTAAAAAAACACCTTCTCCCAAAGCTGTGGTTAAGGTAGTTAATTCAGGCTTATCGGTTTTTAATTTACCCGTTTTATAATCCAGTTCCACCATACGTAATCCAGCTTTGTACGAGCCATATAGCAGATATTTTTTCCTATCTGTATCAATAAAAATATTTGGGTCAATACAGTTTACACCTTCACCACCATTTTTGAAACTAATCACTTGCCCTCTGTCAATCCATTTATAGTTGGGGTCTTTAGAGTTTAAGGTGGTATTGGTAGCATACCCAATGCTAGAATTAAAATTCATCCAAGCAGAAACAGAATAATATAGATGGTATGTACCATTGCTATAATGAATATCTGGTGCCCACAAACCAATTTTCTCTGGTATATCATTTTTCCACCAACCAAATTGACTACTATCCTTACCGAATACACTTCCAGCATTCATCCAATTAATTCTATTCTGCGATGTTCTAATAGCCATACCAGTAGAAAAAACATAGTAGGTATCGCCTTGTTTGATCATTACCGGGTCGTGTACTGCAAGCTGACCTCTCAAACCATTATTTTCAATAATCGTATTGGCTTGAGGAGGTTGTGAATAGGCAGAAATACCTATTAAAAAAAAGCAAATAGTTATTTGAAAAATAAGTTTCATGGGAATTATTTATCGGTATTATTTCCATTTAGGATCATCCACAAATGGCTGATTTTGGGCTACTACAATTTTAGCATTCTTATCAAAATCAATTTTTACAATCCCGGGTTTTTCACGCCATGGACTTTGATCATCATTACCAAAAAAGCAACCCCACCAATTTCCTTTTTTATCTTTAAAAAAGTTGGTACCGCCACCACATGGCACACTTTCATGTCGGTTATAATAAGGACCAAAAACAGTATTACTAACAGCCATACAGCTTGAGTAACGCCCTTCGTATTCATCTGCAGCGCCCAAATAGTATTTGCCATTTGCCTTAAATAGAACCGCACCCTCATGCCCAAAATCGTTTGAGCCACGCTTCATACATTTTGTGGAATGATGTGTTGAATCGTGATCAGGATTTTCTAACACTATTTGATGAAATGGTTCCGCAATATCACTTAAATCATCTTTCATAAGCGCTATACGGTTACCACCGCTATAAGTAAAATACACTTTACCGTCGTCATCTTGAAATAAGGTTGGGTCAATACCGTTTACAAAAGGTTTATCAACAATAGTTGTTGCATGTACATATGGACCTTCAGGCCTACCACTACTACTTTTTAAAATTGAGATACCACTGGGAGGCATACTGAAACAGATAAAATAATTACCTTTTATATAATGAATTTCGGGTGCCCACAATGCTCTAGCAGGTTTTCCATGCAAATCTTGCCATTGCTTTTCCCAAATACCTTCTTTTTCAATACTCCACACCAACCCTAAATACGTCCACGTTTTCAAATCGGGAGATTTCCAAAGTTCTACACCTTCGGCATAAGCCCAAATATTATCGCCAGATGAACCTGTTAAATAGTAATTACCATCACCACCTAGGCAAATTACAGCATCACGCAAATGCAATTCTAACAAAGGTTTTATAGGCGGTAAGAGACCGTGAGTAATAACCGAACCAGATGTTTTATTTGCTGCCAAAGATTTATAATTTGGCAAAGGGTAAGGACCGTTGTATTGAATACCATCTGAACCAGAACGCCAACCGCCACCGCCATTGCCAACAACAGACCTGCCTACACCACTAATGCCCGAACAGCTTGCTTTTATAGCTTCAATTTGCTCGGATGTAAATACTGTTTTAGTTTGTGCAAAAAAATTATTATTTACAAAAAGTATAGCTGTGCAAATACCAGAAAATAAAAGTATTTTATGCATAATTATTGCATTTTATTTTAACGCTGTAATAGTTACAGGCCCTGTTAACCCTGATGTTTGAACTTCCCAATTAGCTGCATCAAAGTTTTTATATGCAACGTTTACAAAGTTTATTTCATGGTACTTGCGCCATTCAATTTGATGCCTATCCATATAGCGAATTCGGTTGGCCATCAAATTTGCTACTTCTACAGAAATTATATTATCCCCTTGTTGTAAATATTTACCAATATTGGCTTTAAAGGGTAATGACCATAGAATACCAACCTCTTTTCCATTAATAATTACTCTTGCACTTTCATTTACTTTCCCAAGCTCTAGCAAGTAATCTTTTGCGTCTTTATTGTTTAAAGTAAAATGTGTTGTGTATGTAGCAATACCAGAAAAAGCCGTTGTTATTGAATCACCCTTATTAGTATAAGGCTGCAATATTTGTTGCTGCTGACTAGCTGGCAATTGTGGACCACCCGAAATAAAATCAACCTTCCAGTTGTTGGTTAAAGCGATTACGTGGTTGCTTGGTTGCAAATACTGCCATACCTTGCCTATCTCAATTTTATTTGATGTTTTAAGAATAATGGCTTCGCCAGATGGTAGTTGAATGCGAACCTGTGTAGTATTGTTTGTTGCAAGCGACTTTGCAATACCAGTTTCACCAGTTTGAGGATCTAATATAACTACAGATTTACTTGGAGTTTCTAAAATGACGGTAGTATCTATAGTAGTTGCAGTATGGTTTACGATATAATAATATTTACCATCTTCTACTTTACGACGAATAAACTTTAAGCCTAAGTCAGTTAATGTTTCTCTTTTCAATTTAGTATAGGCCAAGCCTTTTTGAACATCTTCTGACAAGATAATTTTACCGCTACCAACTTTGGCTTCGCGAATATCATCAGTCACTTTTATAAAAGTTACTGAAGCAATTGTTTGTTTCAATAACACTCTTTGAGTTTCTAAATTTGACAAGCCAGGCACATCTTTAGGCATCGCTTGTAACACAACGGTATAGCCTTTTTCAGCCAAATGAATAATGCTTTTTAATGTAGTTACCGGCATTAATTCTGCAGCAGACACTAGAATAATTTTTTTGGTATTAGGTTTAGTACGAGGTGTTTCATTGTATAAATCGCTAAGCATTTTATCACTCACAAAATCAAAAGAGTAACCACTTTTCTGCAGTGCAGTTACATTCTTATAAAATGGTGTTGGGTGCAGCCAAACATCAATCGAATGAATAGCCATTGGCATATCTAACCCTTTATTCGTATTCCATGCATCAAATACTGGCCAATAAGCTAATATATCATTATCTGGCACGCCTGATTGTAATACAGATTGGCAACGAGAGATATACGTATTTAAACCTTTTAAATGCGGCCACAAGCTATTATTAGGCACGAAATTTACCGATGCATAAAACAACCATCCTGGATAAGGCGCCTCGGCAGGCGAGTAGGTGGTACCATGATAAAACACATGATTGATACCTGATAAAAAAACCTGCTCTAACTCTGGTTTACACTGGCTCCAAGAGGTTTTAAAATGCTCGGTTAGCCAAGTAAATGTTTCACAACTGGTTAATGGCTTACCGCTAACATGTGCTGCAGAAGAGGCAAACTTTAGCATAATAGGATCTGGATCTACATTTCTCACATCAGCACTATCTCTTCGCAAGCCTTTTACTTTAAATGCACTGCTGCCAAATGTTTCGCACTCAGGCATGTCTACTGCAGCGTATAAATCTAATAGATTTCCTGGTGACCCATGTGCTTGATTGGTACTCAAAGATTTTTTAGAATGTACCCACTTGGTAAAATCGGTTGTAAAGTTTTGTAGCATCAAATCGCTCATCGTTTGACGATAATCACTTTTTACTCTTCTAATTATGTCAGAATTTTCTTTCGATACTAATTCCCTTAAATACGGCTTTAAATCATACCCTCTACGAACACTAAATTCTTTAAAAAAATCAGGCGTCCAGTCAGCATTATACACTTCATAGCTATCGTTAAAAAAGTTACGTACCCCATGATTACTATTACCAAAAGCGGTATCAAATGTTTTAAAATAATTATTGATAGATGTTTTAGAAAAATGATCCAATGTATAGCCTTCGCCACCAAAAGCAGCACGTTTTACTAACTGCCTTGTTTTAGCATTAAAGGCTGCTACAATTTGCCAATTACCCGTATTATCAGCAACCCAGTTCAACGTGCCATCATTACTAACTTTTTCAGTAATTTCAACGGCTTTTCCATTACTACCATAAGCCATTACCGCTTGCAAAAACACACCTGGTAACCCTTTTTGCTTAGCATCGTTCAGCACAATCTTTTCTTGTAACGCTTTCCCTGCTTCTACATTATATGTTTGAATCGTCAGTTTGGTAGCAGCATCTTCAGCGGTTACTTGCGGCCCACCGATTGGCCAACCAGTACCTACTGAGATATCAACACCCATTTTTCTGGTAGCTGCTTGTTGCACAGTAAAATCAAGCATCTTCATCCACTCGGGCGATAAATATTTAATGTATTGTTTTTCGTAGCCTATTGCGCCATAAATAGGGACCACTTCTACACCACCAAAGCCCACATTTTGTAAAGCATTTAACTGAGTAGTTAATCCTTTTTCATTCACAGCGCTTCCCATCCACCACCAACGAGCCCATGGTTTTGTCGTTTGCGATTGCGCTGGCCATTGCGCTTGTACCAATGTTGCGGTACAACAATATATCGCTAATAAAAAAGCTATATTTTTTTTCATAAACCCAAGTTTAATCTTAATTTTTATATAATTAACTTTCGTAATTGTCAGCTTCATCGTCTGGACATCTTTACGCATTATACTTTTTTTTATTTTAATAGTAATTAACGCTTCTGTATCTCAACAGCATATACTTCTTCGTTGCCTTCAAAGTTGGCCCTAAATACCACCCATTTCCCATCCTCACTAAAATGTACATTAGGTTCTAATTTGTAGTTATGAAAGTGCATGTTTACTAATTTTTCACTTACTAATTTATCGCCGCTAGGCGTAAATAAATAAATGTACTGTCCATCTTTTGCCTTTGCCACTTGCGATGAATCGGCGCCATCACCACAAAACAATTGACCATTATTCCAAGTATTAAAATGAATACTCCACTCATTACGTTGCATTTCAAACTTTTTCTCAACGCCAGTAATGATATCAGTACCCCCAATAAAAAATGTTTTGCCTTTTGGTAACTGTAAATCATACCAAATCGTTTTTCCATCTGTACCTAGCCATTCATGCCCAGCAATTTCCATATCCATGGTACGCTTATGCATTAATTTTACTACTTTAGTTACCACATCAATCGTCCAAATTCTGTCCAATTTATGCCATGGACCTTCGTGACAAAACATTAATAAATTAGGGCTTATTGGCGAAAACTGCACATGACCAATCCAAGTATTTTCAGTATGTATTTTTTTAAGTTCGCCCGTTTTAATATTTACTGTAAACAGATCATTTGGTAAATGCGCATCAAAAATTAATTGAAAAAAATCACTTTTAATAGGGTGCTTTTTTAGGATTTCTTTTTGTTCATCGCTGGCTTTTGCACCAGCTAATAATGTACCGTCAGCATTAACCGTAGCTACACTACCTTTATAATCATTTGGAAAAACAAAAATTAAGCGTTGTTTTTTTGTTTGAATATTTACCGCGAACACACTGTCTTTTATTTGATAAAAAGCTTCCTTCAATTTTATACTCACTATCTCACCATTCATAGGTGACGCGCAATTTGTTAAAGGCTCTGACTGAAGTGTTTTCATGTTTAACAAATACAATTGTTTATTAAAAACATTTTCAGTTGTAGCAGCCCGTCTCACTCTTTCACTTTCTTCGCCACCTTTTTGTTTACTGCTATTGTAGTACACCATTTTACCATCTACAAAAGGATTGTTGTGGAAATAAAAGCTCATATTACTACCCTCAGTTCTTGAAATCCTAACTACTTTATGATGCGTAGTAGCATCTATCCACTCTAGCGGCATTTGTTTTTGGGAGCCAGTTTCCATTATTGGCTGCGCAAATATTTTAGTACTAAAAAACACAAGCATTATACTAATGCAGACAATCATTTTTTTCATGGCTTTAACTTTTTGTAACAATCGGGGGAATAGTTTCTAAGGCTTTTTGTATATTGATATATCGTTTTAAATCTCTCAAAGCAATTACTTTAAAATTATTATCTTTTAAGTACTGCAAATACACTTTAAATATGCTAAGCGGTGTTGTAACTGGTGGATGAGCATCATCTGGCACACCATGGATAGTTAGTATAACAACTTTACCATTTTTTGCTTGACTAAAAGCATCTATAATTTGTTCTTTATTGCTACTTAAAGTAGTAAATGATGGTAATAAGTATGGATGATCCTTTTCAGGATCATATACCCTATTCCACCCACCTCTTGCAAATAGATATTTTTTTTCTTTCAAGACTTCAATAGCCGAGGAATGTGTATCATAACCAGGATAAGCAAAGCTTACTAATGACTTTTTTATACCATTATTTTTACATTGCTGTTCAATATAAGTCAGTTCATCTACCAGTTGTTGGTTATTCATTTTGTTGACATGAGTATGATGATAAGTATGGTTACCAATCTCAAAACCCATTTTATTTAGCTTACCGATTTGTTGCCAAGTCATATATTTTGTAGTATCACTAAAAGGTGGCAATACAAATTCGCAAACAAAAAAAGTAGCCCCGAAATGATACTTTTTAAGTAGCGGTGCTACATTTGTATAATGACTTAATACGGCATCATCAAACGTAAGTACTACTAATTTATCAGGTATCTTTTTATATACAACTTGGGCATCCGCAGTTGCATATATGCTTATTGAAAGTATGATTAAACCAATGTATTTCATCATTGACCTTGAATAAATTTCTAATTTCCGTCTGGCTTTACAACTGTGCTTTTTGGGCTTTCATACCAATGCCATGTTGCTAAATCATCTGGCTTGGAAGGATTGAATGTGCTGGTTGAATTAATTAAGAATTTAGTAAGCCCTAACTTATTCTGTTTGATACCTTCTACTACACATTTAGCTAACTCATAAGCACCATAAGGATTAAAGTGGGTATTATCTGCCAGTGGTTTTGTTTGACCGGGATAACTATTAGCGGGGTAATGAACGAAAGCCTTTTTAGAATCGTTCGGCCCAAGTGCTTCGTAGAATAAACTACTCATCGCATTCAAATCAATTAAAGCAACACCATCATCGGTCGCTACTTTACGAGCAGCAGCAGGAAAGTCACCCAAACTATTAGCTATTGTACCAGTACTATCAAACGTTCTACGTGCGGTAGAGGTAACAATTACTGGTATGGCACCTTTATTCTTCGCTTCGCTGATAAACAATTTTAAACGCTCAGTATAAGACTTCCAAGCACCATCATTAGCACCTTTATCTTTTTGATCGTTATGGCCAAACTCAATGAATAAATAGTCGCCAGCCTTAATCACGCTTAATACTTTTTCTAATCTTTTACTACTCAAAAAGCTACCTAATGTTAAACCAGATTCGGCATGATTCGCAATAGAAATGCCTGGTTTAAAAAATGCTGTAATCATTTGTCCCCAAGCGGCCCAAGGTTCATCATCTTGGTTTACAACTGTTGAATTACCAGCTAAATACACTGTAACAGCATCCGTAGCTTTAGTTATTTCCATAGCCACAATAGCTGGCTTAGTATTATTAAATTCAAAAGTGAGTTTGTCATCCCAATCTAATTTGGTTAATTCTCGATCTTTTAAAATTACTTTTTGTATTGCATTAATTTGTCTTTCTTTTCGATTAACTGTGAAAGTTTTAGTAATAAATTCACCTGGTTTGGTGATAATATTTTCGAGCATTAGTCTACGAGATTCAGCCTTAACAGTTGTTGCAGTAGCTTCCTTCAAATCACCAAAGGTGATGGTGACGTTGTAATTACCCTCTGGCACTTTTACAGAAAAGTAAAACGGCTTGTCGCTCGTTATAAAATCACTTTTTAAAGCATCTTTTCCCTTTCTATCTACAGAGACGACTGTACTACCAAAATCAAAACCATACCCTTTATTACTGGTATAAATATCTGATGCAAATACTTGGGTATATCCTTTAGCTAGTTTGCTATCACCAAAATCGAATTTATAGGTTGTAACTTGGCTTTGCGCCTTAGTGC
>JAYWCY010000197.1:0-3382 GCA_043780175.1 Chitinophagales bacterium | reverse complement strand
GCAGTAAATAGTTCATACAACTGGTCTGTACTATCATCAAAATAAACAGTACCTGGCTTATTGGCACCAAATTCTTCTAACGATTGGCGGATGATTTTAGCAATAAAAGGATTGTCTTGCGGTTGAATGGCTCTGATAGTAATGTGCTGCATGAAAATATATTCTTAAAGAGTCAAAGAAAAAGTCGCAGACATAATTGCCTACGACTTTACCATTATCACTTGTAACTATGCTCTTAATTTCTTGTACAAATTAATTAAGCCATTGGTACTACTGTCGTGGCTTTTAATGACATCTTCATTTTCTAATTCAGGTAAAATTTGACCAGCTAACTGCTTACCCAATTCAACGCCCCATTGATCGAAACTGAAAATATTCCAAATAACACCTTGTACAAATATTTTGTGCTCGTACAAAGCAATTAAACTACCCAAACTATAAGGTGTGATTTGCTTTAATAAGAATGAGTTGGTAGGTTTATTACCTTCAAATACTTTAAAGTTCATTAGTTTTTTAATCTCGTCATCCCCTTTACCAGCTTTCATCAATTCTACACGTACTTCATTTTCGCTTTTGCCGTTCATTAATGCCTCGGTTTGTGCAAAAAAGTTAGAGAGTAGTTTATTGTGATGGTCACCAATAGGGTTGTGGCTAATGGCTGGCGCAATAAAATCGCAAGGAATTACCAATGTACCTTGGTGAATGAGTTGGTAAAATGCATGTTGCCCATTAGTACCTGGTTCGCCCCAAATCACTGGCCCTGTAGCATAGTCCACCGAGTTACCGCTTCTATCCACACTTTTGCCATTACTTTCCATATTGCCTTGCTGAAAATAGGCTGCAAAACGGTGTAAATATTGATCGTATGGCAAGATGGCTTCGCTTTGTGCACCAAAGAAATTAGTGTACCAGATACCTAAAAGCGCCATTAATATAGGAATATTTTTAGCTCCCTTTTCTTTTCTAAAATGCACATCTACAGTGTAAGCACCTTTTAATAATTGCTCGAAATTATTATAACCAATGGTTAATGCAATGGATAAACCAATCGCACTCCACAAGCTATATCTGCCACCTACCCAGTCCCAAAATTCAAACATATTGGCTTTATCAATGCCAAACGCCGTTACTGCTTTTTCATTGGTACTTAATGCAGCAAAATGCTTGGCAATATGTGCTTCGTCTACAGCAGATTGTAAAAACCATGTTCTTGCAGTGTGTGCATTGGTCATAGTTTCTTGTGTGGTAAATGTTTTAGATGCTACTAAAAACAAGGTTTCATCAGCCGTTACCTTCTTTAAGGTCTCTACAATATGCGTTGCATCTACATTGCTTACAAAATAGGTTTCAATACCTTCTACCCAATAAGGCTTCAAAGCCTCAGTAACCATTACAGGGCCTAAATCGCTACCACCAATACCAATATTTACAATATATTTAATAGGTTTCCCCGAATAACCTTTCCATTCGCCTGTATGTATTTTGGCACAAAAACTTTGCATATGTGCTAAAACCTTTTGTACCGATGGCATCACATCTTTCCCATCTACCAAAATAGGCATATCAGAAAAATTGCGTAAAGCCGTATGTAGTACCGACCGTTGCTCGGTTTCATTAATTTTTAAACCCGCAAACATATCGTGTATGGCATCGTACACTTTACAATCATCAGCTAGTTGTAGCAACAATTGTAAGGTTTTTGCATTGATGATATTTTTAGAATAATCAAATACCATTTCTTCAAGCGTTAGACTGAATTTTTGAAACCGCTCAGGATCTTGGGAAAACAAGTCTTTCATGTGCTTGCGGCTCATTTCGTCTTCATAATGTTTACGAAGTAATAACCATGCTTGTGTATTGGTAGGATTAATTTTTGGTAGCATAAGTAACCGAATATTTAAATGATGTTGTATGATTTGCCATGATAATGATACCATGGCTTTTTACTATTTTATAAACTATTGATCACCCTAATAGTTTGATCAACCATTTGTTTGGTAATGTTTAAATGTAACACTAACCGAATTTGTGTACTAGACACACTAAATAATTTAATGTCATGTTTTGCCATGGCTTCTACAAATGTGGCTGGCGTGAAGCGGCCTTTAATGGTAGCAATGACAATATTTGTTTCCACGGGTAAAATATCGCCTACAAAATCAGTAGCTGCTAAGGCGGTTGCAATTTCTGTTGCATGCAAATGATCTTCTGCTAGGCGATTAATATTATTTTCTAACGCGTAAATACCTGCTGCTGCTAAAATACCAGCTTGTCGCATACCACCTCCAAGCACTTTGCGAATACGCCTTGATTTTTTTATAAAAGCCTTAGACCCAAGTAGTACACTACCAACTGGTGTACCTAAACCCTTACTTAAACAGATAGAAATTGTATCGAATAATTGGCCGTAGTCGCTTGCTTTTTGTTGCTTGTAGACCAATGCATTAAAAAATCTAGCACCATCTAAATGCAGACTCAAATTTTTACTTGAGCAAACGGTTTTAATTTGTTCAATATCAGCTAGTTCGTAGCAACAGCCACCACCTTTATTCACCGTGTTTTCTAGACTTACTAAACGGCTAATAGGCTTATGTATATCCTCGGGATTATTAATAGCATCTTTTACCATATCAGCGGTTAAGCGACCATTATTGCCGTGTAATAATTTGACAGAGCAAGCACTGTTTACTGCAATACCACCGCCTTCATATTGGTAAATATGTGACAATTCATCGCAAATCACTTCATCGCCAGGGTGTGTGTGGGCTTTAATGGCAATTTGATTCGTCATAGTGCCGCTAGGACAAAACAAGCCTGCTTCTAGACCAAACATATCGGCAGACATTTGTTCCAATAGATTAATAGTTGGGTCTTCGCCAAAAACGTCATCACCAACTTTTGCACTTAGCATGGCTTGTAGCATACTCTCTGTAGGTTGCGTTACAGTATCGCTTCTAAAATCAATCATAGGGTGTAAAGATAAGGTGAGCGTCGTTTCTCACAAAGTAACAAAAGATAGAAAGTACACAAAGGTTAATCACATAGAAGCATAAAAGAATGTTAATCACGCAAATCCTAAAACTCATTTAAAATTATGGTTCATCAAATCTATATATCAAAACTTTGTTGGGGGAAATGAAAAATAAAATCGTGGCTATTTATCAGCTAAAAGCTGTTACTTCATCACTCGAAAAAAAGCTTATTATATGACAAACATTAAAGGCCCTGCCGTTTTTTTAGCCCAGTTTTTAGGTGATGAAGCACCATTTAATTCGTTAGACAATATTTGTGAGTGGGTAGCTAGTCTTGGGTTTAAGGGTGTACAAATTCCTACTTGGGATAGCCGTTGTATCAACTTACAACTAGCAGCAGAAAGCAAAAC
>JAYWCY010000196.1:0-5753 GCA_043780175.1 Chitinophagales bacterium | reverse complement strand
AACAAATTGACAATATCAGCTTGTTGACTACCTATAAAAAACAACTCAATAGCGTTTATATTCAAGATGCATCACCAACAGTTTTGGCCATAAAAAATGAGTTGTCGCTTGGTTTAAATACAATGCTTGGTAAAAAAATTCTATTCTTTACCAATAAAGCCGAAGCTGATATTATATTCACAAAGGCAGCAGACAATACGCAATTAAACGAAGAAGGATTTTCCATTCAAACAATATCAGCCAATCAGAAAAAGCAAGTTGTTATTTCTGCAAAAACGGAAATTGGTTTTTTGTACGGCACATTTACTTTTCTGCGATTAGTACAAACGCAGTCAAGCATTCAGCAACTCAATATGATTAGTAATCCAGCTATCAAATTACGCGTGCTAAACCATTGGGATAATTTGAATAGAAGTATAGAACGCGGCTATGCGGGTATTTCTATTTTCAATTGGCATACCCTACCAAATTATATCGATCAGCGTTATATTGATTATGCAAGAGCCAATGCATCGATAGGTATTAACGGAACTGTTTTAACCAATGTCAACGCCAATGCCATTGTATTGACCAATCCTTATCTACTGAAAGTGAAAGCTTTAGCAGATGTATTTAGACCTTATGGTATAAAAGTGTATCTAACAGCAAGGTTTTCTGCCCCGATAGAAATTGGTGGTCTAAAAACAGCTGATCCATTGAATGAAGATGTAAAGCGTTGGTGGCAAGATAAGGCGAAAGAAATTTATGCTTTAGTACCTGACTTTGGTGGCTTTGTAGTGAAGGCCAATAGTGAAGGCCAACCTGGTCCCCAAAATTACGGTAGAAATCATGTGGATGGCGCTAATATGCTAGCAGATGCTTTAGCACCATTTAATGGGGTTGTGATGTGGCGTGCTTTTGTGTATAGTAACGAAACACCAGAAGATCGTTTTAAACAAGCGTATAACGAATTTCAACCTTTAGACGGGCAGTTTAAGAAGAATGTAATAATTCAAGTGAAAAATGGCCCGATAGATTTTCAACCCAGAGAGCCTTTTCACCCATTATTTGGTGCGATGCCTAAAACACCATTAATGGCTGAGTTTCAGTTAACACAAGAGTATTTGGGTCAAGCTACAAGCTTAGTATATGAAGCCCCTTTGCTTAAGGAAGTTTTAGATGCAGATACGTATTCTAAAGGTAAAGATTCAACGGTAAAACATATTATCGACGGCAGTTTAGATAAACATACTATTACTGGTATTGCCGGTGTTGCAAATATTGGTAATGATATTAACTGGTGCGGACATCCTTTTGCGCAAGCAAACTGGTATGCTTTTGGAAGACTTGCATGGGATAACAAATTATCTTCTGAGCAAATTGCAGAAGAATGGATTCAGCAAACATTTAATAATAACAATACCGTTGTTTCTACCATTAAAAATATGATGTTATCATCTCGAGAAGCCTTAGTGAATTATATGACGCCATTAGGCTTGCATCATATTATGGGTAATGGGCATCATTATGGGCCAATGCCTTGGGGCAATACCTTAGCAAGAGCCGATTGGAACCCTGTTTATTATCACAAAGCAGATGCGTATGGTATTGGCTTTGACAGAACAGCCACCGGTAGTAACGCACTGGCACAATATAGTATGGAAGTACGCAAGCAGTGGCTGGATAGCAATACCTGCGATGAAAAATATTTGCTCTGGTTTCATCATGTGAGTTGGGCACACAAGATGACATCTAGTAGAAATTTGTGGGAGGAACTTTGCTTTAAATACAATGATGGTGTATCGTCTGTAAGAAAGATGCAACAACAATGGGCTGGTTTACAACCACAAATCGATACACAAAGATTTGAAGCAGTGAATCAATTATTGAAGATTCAATACGATGAAGCTTTGTGGTGGCGAGATGCTTGCTTGTCGTATTTTCAAACATTTTCAAAGATGGCAATACCTGCCAATTACGAGCAAGCGAAACACAGTTTGGATTACTATAAAAGTTTGAAGTTTCCTTATGCGCCAGGTAATGGGCAATAAAGTTACGGGGGCAATGTTGCACAATGGACAAAGTGCACCAGAGTTCCGATAGCAATCGGAAGACACAACTAAAACCCCATAGAAAGTCAAGTGTTCCGTATATAAAAATTATTACTAAAAAAATATTAAGATGACAGCAACAAATGAAACATTGGCCATAGTTACAGGTGGTGGTTCTGGTATTGGCTTGGCCATTGCAGAAAGATTTATACAAACAAATATTAAGACCATTATTATTGGGCGTAGTGCAACCAAACTAGCCGAAGCAAAAAAGCTGCTAGGCGATGGTTGCATCACCATTTCGTACGACTTAAATAACCTAAGTGGTATACCAGCCTTGGTAGAAACGATTATTAAAGAACATGGCACTATTGATATACTCATCAACAATGCTGGCATTAATAGTAAGAAGGATTTGATAGATGTTAGTGATGAAGATTTTCAACAAATCATTAGTACCAATATAAATGCCATGTTTACCCTAAGCCGAGAAGTAATTAAAACCATGTTGCCAAATAAAAAAGGAAGCATTGTAAATATTAGTTCCATGGCATCTCAATACGGTATTCCTAAAGTAATTGCTTACACTGCCAGCAAAAGTGCAATTGAAGGTATGACACGTGCTATGGCGGTAGAATTGTCGCCAAATGGAATACGTGTCAATTGCATTGCGCCGGGGTTTATTGCCACAGAAATGAGCGCCAAAGCATTGAATAACGATGCTGAACGTAAAGCCAAAGTAATGGGCAGAACACCGATGGGGTTTATGGGCGAACCAAGCGATATTGGCGAAGCCGCTTTGTTTTTGGCAAGCGATGCAGCTAAATACATTACTGGCGTAGTATTACCTGTGGATGGCGGCAATTCTATTGGATTTTAATGATTAGATAATTAAGTGAGGGCACCATTTTTTTAAACATTATTGTATGGCTATGATAAAAAAAGTATTGACTGTAATTTTTGTGATTACTTGTTGTAATTGCTTAATTATTTCTGCCCAAGTAAAGCTCCCTACTTTAATAAAAGATAGCATGATTTTGCAGAGAGATGCAACTGTAAAAGTTTGGGGCTGGGCAAGTGCCAATGAAAAAGTAGCCATAGTGTTTAACAACAAAAAATACCCAACAAAAGCCGATGTAGCAGGCAATTGGCAGATAAGCCTTCCGCCTACCAAAGCTGGTGGCCCTTACACGATAGACATTATAGCAAGTAATAAAATAACCATCAAAGAAATACTGTTTGGTGATGTTTGGTTTTGCAGTGGTCAAAGCAATATGGTGCATCAAATGGCTATCCACGATGTTAGGTATGCTAAAGAAATTGCTAACGCAAACTACCCACAAATAAGGCAGTTTCTAGTGCCAACACTTACTAGTTTACAAATACCACAAAAGGATGTACCCGGTGGTAATTGGAAAGCCGCCATTGGTGACAATGTGCGACCATTTTCGGCAGTTGCCTATTTTTTCGCAAAACAATTATTTGAGACATACCATATACCTATTGGTATTATTAATGCCAGCGTTGGTGGCACGCCTATTGAAGCTTGGATAAGTGAAGATGGCTTTAAAGACTTTTCAGAAGAGCAAGCAACTATCCAAAAAAATAAGGACACCAGCTATATTAATAGCTTAAGCAGACCTTCTACAAATAGAACAAATGTTCCTAAACAACCTACAGATGCTGGCCTAACTGGAAATTTGAAATGGTATGACATCAATTATCAACCAAAGGGATGGCGAGCCATTAATATACCAGGCTATTGGGAAGATCAAGGGGTTAAAGATTTAAACGGAGTAGTATGGTACAGAAAAGAAATAAATATGCCTGCATCGATGATTGGTAAAGCAGCCAAAGTGCATCTAGGCCGTATTGTGGATGCTGATGAGCTGTACATTAATGGCAAATTGATAGGTAGCACTTCTTACCAATATCCGCAACGTAGATATACTGTACCCAGTAATATGTTACAACCTGGCAAAAATATTTTTACAATACGAGTAACTAATACCACAGGCAAAGGAGGCTTTGTAACAGATAAGCCTTATAGCATCTTTACAGACAGTGATACCATTGATCTAAAAGGCACTTGGCAATATAAAGTTGGTGATGTATTCGCCCCTGTTTATGGCACTGGTTTTGGTGGTGGTATTTCCTACCAAAATCAACCAACTGCTTTATACAATACCATGGTGGCACCTGAAACAAATTATACAATTAAAGGCTTTTGTTGGTATCAAGGTGAAAGTAATACTGGTAAGCCCGATGACTATGCCAAACTATTACCTGCATTGATACATGATTGGCGCAACAAATGGCAATTAGGAAATATACCATTCCTCAACGTGCAACTACCAGGTTTTATGGATTATAATTATTTGCCGTCAGAAAGTAGTTGGGCCAGACTTAGAGAAGCGCAATTAAAAGCCCTAACTGTTGAAAATACCGCTATGGTAGTTGCCATTGATTTGGGTGAATGGAATGATATTCATCCTGATAACAAACAAGATGTGGGCAAACGCTTGGCACTGGCTGCACAAAAAATAGCTTATCATGAAGATATTGTCTACTCTGGTCCACTATATCAATCATCCGCTATTGAAAATAAGACCATCGTTCTCAATTTTACCAATACTGGAAGTGGTCTTATTACCAATGATGGCGAATTACCATCAGAATTTGCCATTGCTGGTAACGATAAAAAATTTGTATGGGCTAAAACGATAATAGAAGGTAACAAAATAATGGTTTGGAGTGATGCAATACCCAATCCAATGTATGTGCGATATGCTTGGTCAGACAATCCTGTAAATCCAAATTTATTTAATAAAGAAGGTTTACCAGCATCACCGTTTAGAACAGATAAATAAAAAATGGAGGCCGCACGATGGTGGGCATTCCCTATACTGAATACGCAGTCCTATACTAATACCCTTCACATAATTGGGGATTAAGTATAGCTTAAGTAGGGATCAAGTAGGGATTAAGTAGGGATAATGTACTATAAGTGTACTGAAATATTATCCAAATCTCTGCTGAACATCACTTTACCTATCTCTATAAATTTTTAACAACTTCCCAAAATACTTTCTTAGGTCCTAAGTTTTTATCAAAAAGCAATGGATAGTCTTTTCTATTTTTAACAGGAAAATTATCTAGCCAACTATACTTGTCGCTAATATTCCAAAAGGTAATACCAGAGAGGTTTTTCCTATATTTCTTGAATAATAAAAAGCATCTTTTGTACATGTCAATTTGCCCATTTTCTTTGTCTTTTGTAAACGCTGTATTATTATCTTCAAGTTGTCTATCTCTTGCATTATGTTCTTTATTATAAACAGAGATATCCATTTCCGTTACCTGCATAGTTAGTTTCAACGAAGAAAACTGTTGAAGTGTACTATCTAACTGCTGATAAGAAGGTTCATTAATGGCCCAATGTGCCTGTAACCCAATAGCATTAATTGGTACGCCGGCATCTTTTAAGCTTTTTACTAATCGGTAAATCTTAGCTCTTTTTACAGCGCTAATTTCATTATAATCGTTGTAAAATAAAACTGCATTTGGGTCTGCTGCATGGGCATATTCAAAAGCTTTTGCGATATAGTCTTCACCAATAATCGTTAGCCATGGTGATGGTCTTAGGTATTCATCTTTTCTATCGCTAATCGCTTCGTTAACAACATCCCAAGCATAAACCTGCCCTTTATAACGATTAACAAC
>JAYWCY010000195.1:0-4930 GCA_043780175.1 Chitinophagales bacterium | reverse complement strand
ATCGGAAATAATTTTGGTTGATAGCTCAAATGTAGATTCGCAGCCAGCATTATCTTTCATAATTAATGCTGGTGTATATGCGCCTGCCGACGTGTACTTATGTACAATAAATGTGTCTGTAGTTTGCTGGATAACGCCATCCCCAAAATCCCAAGTAAAATTTTTAAGATTAGCAGAATCAGCCGTAAATGTTATAGTTACTGGCAAGCACCCTTGTTGCACATCTGTTTTGATAGTGGCAAATGGTCCTTTTACTGTTACATAACCATAAGTGGTATCTGTAGCCCCATTATAACCATACCCTATCAATGCGATTTTATAGGTACCTGGCTTATTGTAAGTATGGCTAGGCGAGGGGTTGTTACCAGCGCTACTACCATCGCCAAACAACCATTTAATGCTGGTAATATTACTGGTAACACTACTGAAATTGGCTATTAATGGAGGGCAATTATTATTATTTATATAGTTGGCTGTGTAGGTAAATGTTAAATTGATATTACGAATGGGTACTAGTTTAATCATAGTATCAACGCAGGTAAAGCCCAGGCTTCTAGATATTAGCCGTACGGTATCGGTAAGCGGTATCGTGTATGGCTGGTTTATTGTAGTATATGTATCATATGTGGTTGATTTTTTATTATTACTGCTAAAATGCCATTCATAAATATTATTATAGCTGCCATATGTATTGCTACTATTGTAGAATGTGGCGGTACTATTGGGCAATACACTATTTGGCGACCAATAAAAATCGGCCTTAGGGCCATAAGCTTGTGCAACATTGGTGCCATTGAAGTAGCTTTTTGTTGCTGCGGTACAGCCATCTGCATCAGTTACTTTTAAGCTAGTAGCATAACTACCTGGGGTTGCGTAAATATGCTGTGTATCGCCTTTAGTAGTTAAAGTAGCAGAAGTATTGTCGCCAAAATCCCAGAACCAGCTTTTGATAGGTACGCCACCATTTGCTTTAGAAGTATCCGTTAATATGATCGGTTTTTTAAAGCAACCACTGCCACTAAGCTGGTAACCTACTGTTGGTCCTTTAATTTTTACTGTAGCAATATTGGTGGTATCTGCACAGCCAAAAAATGCTGATTTTATAATGCCTTTTATGCCATTTTGCCCATTAGCCATATCTGATAAAGTAAAGGAGTATGGTGTATTGAACGTTGTATAACTACCATAAATGTAGTAGGGTGATGTGTTTCCTGTAAAGGTTGTTCCATCACCATATTGAATGGTAGATAGATAATAAGAAAAATTATAGTTAGAGGTATTAGGTAACACATCTAAGTTATTGATAGTCATTTTAAGCTGACCACTACCGCATACTACCGCTGCATCTAATGTTATTTGAGGATATTGTTTTAATAGTACATTCACATTTACAGAATCTTTTACTGCACAACTGCCATTTATGGCTGTGTGTACCACTTTATAAGAGCCATTTTTAGTGTAAGTATGTGTGATATTGGTTTGGTTGGTATTTAAAATTAGCGGTGTTGTACCATCGCCAAAATCCCACTGCCACTGCGTTGCAAGCCTAGTGCTTTGAGTAAATGCGACATCGCCTCTAGTGCCATTACAAGTGTTGGTTGCACTGGCAATTTTAGGAAATGGTGGTAATACCGTAATATAATTTGTCTTTGTGATGGTATCGTAACAATACCCATTACCGTCGCCGTTTCTGTTTATCATACTTACCGTATAAGTACCTTCTTTAAAGTATTGATAAGTAGTGATATTTGAGTAATTGTTATAATTTCCATAATAGCCACCATCACCAAAGTTATAATACGCATTATATTTATCTGGGGTAGATAAGTTTGTAAAAATGATAGGCGTATTACCACAAATAGTGGTTTGACTAGCACTAAAATCAGCCACGGGCTTTTTAAACACATTTACATTGTTGTAATAATATGAATTAGTTGATATGGTGCCTGTGCAGCCATTATTAGTTGTATACGCTAACTTAACAATGTACTTACCAGCTATTGGATACGTATGTTCTGGCATAGAGTCTGTTGAGATAGGCGAACCATCGCCAAAATCCCAAGCATATTTCGTGAGTGAATTGTCGGGCGTTGCTTTAAAAGCAATGGTCATTCCTTCGCAACCATACCAACCACCAGGCGAGGTAGATTTTGTGTAAACAATTCCAATATTAGGCTTTTGGATAGAAATATATTTCTGAATAGTTGCGCTACAACCAGATGTGTTTTTAACAGCTAATGTTACATAATAATTGCCATCATTAGTATAGATAACTGATGGCGCTTGTTGATTGGAAGTAGCGCCATTATTAAAATTCCACGACCAGCTAGTAGCATTACTCGTCGTATCTTTAAAATCAACAGTAATAGGTGCACCACACAATGCGTTGTTTACCACTACAAAACCATTTGTACTAGGTGATGGTGATACATTAAAAGTAGCTGTAGCGGTATCTTTACAAGCGCCATATGTATTAATAAGTTTTGCAGTGTAGGCGCCGGGTGTGTTAAAGTATTTTGTGTAACTAAGGCCATAATTGAAATAGCTATTGTCGCTAAAATACCACTCGCTTAATGTGGGAGCTGGGCTACCTGTACCTTGAAAAAGAACATAGGAATTAGTACAAATGGTTTGTGTAGGTATTGTAATGGCAGTATTAAAATTAGCCACATTAATATAACTATTTTGTACAAGTGTATTTGAGCAACCATCAGAACTATTAACGCTAAGTGTTACTGAATAAATACCTTTATTACTAAAAGTATGCACGGGATTTTTATCTGTAACCGTAGCCGAACCATCTCCAAAATCCCAAACATAACTCAATGTTCCAGAGCCTGAACTGGTGTTGGTAAATGTGACAGGCTCCTTGGGCGAACACAAAACCGTTTTATCGGCCGCAAATTGCGCTTTCACACCAATAACACTTTCTACTAAATCAGTTTTTACAGCAGCAGTACTTTGGCAACCAAAGCTATTGGTAACAGTAAGGCTAACGGTTGACAGTTGCGCAATGGTATAAGTATTGGCAACATTAGATAAGCCAGAACCATTTTTTGTATGTCCATCACCAAAATCCCAAAGATACCTGTCTATACTGCCATCCCCAGCTTGCGCAAGGCTAGTAAAATTTACAATTAAAGGAATGCAACCTTTAACTGGCGTTGCTGTAAAATCGGCTGAAGGATTTTTGTATAATGTGATGGTATTAGTGGCAACACTTGTATTGCCCCCATCTTTCACTGTAAGTGTAATAGTGTAAGTTTGCGCAGCTCTATATGAAGCCTGAGCATCTTTTGATTTAGAGGTATTACCATTCCCAAAATCCCAAGTATAATCGGCTGATAAAGAAGCATTTTTTGTGGTATTTGTAAAACTAACTACCAAGCCTGGCGATGCACAACCAGTGTTTTTATCAACTGTAAAAGATGCTTGTAACTGTGCTTTAGATGCAATATTAAAAGCAATACATAACAGCGCTAATAAAGTTAGTCTCATAAGGAAATGATTGTTTTTCGAATCACAGCATGATTGGCAATGCCATCAGCTTTTAGTTCCGAATGTATAGCAAAAACTAATAACTTCTACACCCGTTCTTCAATTAATACAAATGTTTTTGAAAGTATAATATGCTAGCAACGTTTACTGAAAGCTTTAATAGCGAATAAAGATTGATTATGTATCTAGTAATACGTATCAAGCATACGTTATATATTCGTTTAACTAAAATGACAACAATCACCAATCACGGGTTTTTGTAGTGAATTTTTAATAGTATATTTTTCATGACCGTATTGTGGTGCTTTTTATGTTTAGCAGTGGCATGTTGCTGAAAGAAACTGAATAGCTTTGGAATGACCACAAATTTGCAGAGAAAAGGGGAGGCGCTTAGTCACACTAGCATGATTTTTAAATGCCTCTTTTACGTCTCTAGAATATATCTTAATTGTCGGGCTATCAATTTTTTAAGCCTGCAACTATTTTAAGCCAAAGTTTAACCCTATGTTGCTTTTTGTGCTAGTCATAGACTACTACAAAACGCTGTATAGCGAATAGAAGGTGCATACCAATAGCTATCGGTAGTGTAATACATCAGAGGATGAAAAGAATTACTACGGTTATCCATATAAAAAATCCCACACGTGTATCAACATGTGGGATTGGTATGTTTTATTGTTTCTGAAACTTTATTACTAAACTTGAATCTTGCTGTCCTCTGTCTTATTTGCTACTTCGTGTGAAATACTTAATTTATTTTGCCAGGGTAAGCTTTAAGGGCGGCTTCCAAGCAATCCATAGCTGCGTCAATATCCGTTTTATTTAATACGTATGCCAAGCGCACTTCTTGTTTGCCTAAGCCCGGCGTACTGTAAAATCCTGTAGCCGGCGCCAACATCACGGTGGCTTGGTTGTAGCTAAAAGCTTCTAGCAACCACTGACAAAATGTATCGGCATCATCAATAGGCAATTTAGCAATAGCGTAAAAAGCGCCGCCAGGATTGGGACAAAAAACACCAGCCATTGAATTTAAACGTTGTACAATTAAGTCACGGCGACTTTTGTATTCAGCTTTGGTAGTATCAAAATAATTAGCCGGTAAATCAATGGCTGCTTCACCAGCAATTTGTGCAAAACTGGGTGGACTTAGACGTGCTTGTGCAAACTTCATTACGGCATCTAGCACTGCTTGGTTTTTAGTAACCAAAGCGCCTATACGACCACCGCAAGCACTGTAGCGCTTACTAATGGTATCCATGATTACAACATGGTCATCTACACCTTCCAAATGCATGGCCGATGTATTAACCCCATCGTAGCAAAATTCTCGGTAAGCTTCATCGCTAAATAGATAAAGATTGTATTTTAAGATAATTTGTTGCAATTGTGCCATCTCATGCGCACTGTACACATAACCAGTGGGATTGTTAGG
>JAYWCY010000194.1:0-18084 GCA_043780175.1 Chitinophagales bacterium | reverse complement strand
GGCAGATTGGTTTTGTAACACAAGACACACAATTGTTCAGCGGTACCATCAAAGAGAATTTATTATTTGCAGCACCAAATGCTACAGAAGCAGACTTATTAGATGCGTTACATAAAGCCAGTTGTGAAGGGTTGCTGTCACGTGCCGAGAAAGGTATTGATACGATGATTGGCGAAGGTGGGTTAAAATTAAGCGGTGGCGAAAAACAACGTTTATCTATAGCCCGAGCATTGATAAGAAAGCCACATTTATTAATTTTTGACGAAGCAACTTCCGCATTAGATTCTATTACCGAAGAAGCTATTACAAATACCATCAGAGCCATTTCAGAGGCAAAAAATCAAATTACTGTCATGATTGCGCATCGCTTAAGCACCATTATGCATGCCGATAAAATTTATGTGCTTGAAAAAGGGCAAATAGTTGAGACTGGCAGTCATAATGAATTGCTGGTAGAAAAAGGCTTGTATTACGCTATGTGGCGCCAACAAATTGGTGAGCGCAAAAACGTATAATTGATTATTATTTAAATACTGATAAAAGCAAGAAAGTTCATCATTTACGATGAACTTTCTTGCTTTTATCAATCGGGGGTATTGATTCATTTAATACTTTAACTCGTTAATACTTACTTGTGGCACAAGTTGATTACTAAGTTGTTGCACTGTCATATCTTTTGCCAAGTTAAACTCGTTAGTTTGTTGAATAAGCATACTCGATTTGCCAACTTTTGCTGTGTATTTGCCAGCTTCTGCCACCCAAGCAGCCACTTTCGTATCGTAAGATGCAAGGCTTCTGGCATCAATTGTAAATGTGATAATTTGGGATTCGTTAGGTTGTAATAATCTAGTTTTTGCAAAGCCTTTTAATTCTTCCGAAGGTTTGTCTATTTTTTTAGTAGGTGCACTAATATATAATTCTACCACTTCTTTACCCGCAATTTTGCCTGTATTGGTAATGGTTACAGTCGCAGTAAGTTTACCATTAAAATTTTTACTACTTAATTTTAAATTGCTATACGTAAAGTTCGTGTATGATAAGCCATAGCCAAATTCAAAAGCAGGTTTTACGTTGAAAGTGTTGTAATAGCGATAGCCAACATAAATACCTTCTTCGTAAATAACCTCAGATTTTGTACCTTTTTGTAAGCCTCCAATAAGCATCTCAACTTCATTAGAAGTTTGTTTGCCAGGAAAGTTTTTGGCTGATGGCACATCACTATAAGCTACAGGAAACGTTGTCGCTAATTTGCCCGAAGGGTTCACTTTGCCGCTTAATACATCGGCAACAGCATTACCACTTTCTTGACCGCCTTGCCATGCTAAAACTATTGCATCTGCATTGTTTCTCCAGCTAGCAGTTTCTATCACGCCACCAGTATTAATTAGTACTATTAGTTTTTTGCCTTTTGCATGAAATGCAACGGATACATTTTTAATCAACTCAATTTCGGTAGCACTCATATTAAAGTCGTTCTCAAGTTTTCTATCTTGAAACTCACCAGAATTTCTGCCAATAGTAATGATTGCTACGTCAGATTCTGTTGCTTTCTTTTCAATCAAAGCCATATCAGCAGCCATTTCTGGTACTGGGGGTACTAATTCGAAAAAGAATTTTGGTTTGGGTTGTTTTGCTTTTTCCTCAATAATATAATGCTCGTAAATAGGTTTTAATTGAGCATCTAAACTGTAACCAGCATTGGTTAAACCTTCTACAAGCGATATTGTGTAAGCTTTATTTACATCGCCACTACCTGTACCACCTGCTATAAAGTTGTAAGATGTATTACCAAACGCAGCTACTTTTTTTACGGACCGTATAGGCAATGTTTGGTTATCATTTTTTAAGAGTACAACACCTTCTGCAGCTGCCGCCCTAGATATAGCAGCGTGTAATTTTAAATCTGGCTGATTAGAGAATTTATATTGTTTAAATGATGACGATTGTAGTACCAATTCTAAAACTCTCTTAACATTGGTATTTAAAACAGCAATTGATAAGCTGCCATTGTTTACAGCTTCGTGAATGGCCTTTATTTGTGGCGTCACACCAGGCATTAGTAAATCATTACCCGCTTTTACTTGGGCAACTGCATCTTTACCACCAAACCAATCGGTCATTACCATCCCTTTGTAGCCCCATTCCTTGCGTAAAATGTTGGTTAATAAATCCTTATTTTCAGATGTGTATATTCCATTGATATAATTATAAGAGCTCATAACCGTCCAAGGTTTTGATTGCTTAATTGCTATTTCAAAACCCGTTAAATACAATTCTCTTAAGGCTCTTTCACTAGCAACAGTGTTTACCAGCATACGGTTAGTTTCTTGGTTATTGGCCGCAAAATGTTTGATAGAAGTGCCTACACCATTAGATTGTATGCCATTTACTATAGCCGCAGTAATATTGCCAGCTACTATTGGATCCTCAGAATAGTACTCAAAATTTCTACCGCCTAGAGGATTGCGATGAATGTTTAAAGCTGGTGCAAGCAAAACATCTACCCCATACTCTTTTACTTCGTTGCCCATTGCCATACCAACTTTTCTTACAAGTGCAGTATCCCAAGTAGAGGCCAGCATTGTACCAACCGGAAATGCTGTGCAATAATAAGTTTTACGATCGTTATTTCTTTTGGGTTGAATGCGTAAGCCAGCAGGCCCATCTGCCACTACTATCGCAGGAATACCTAAACGTAGAATACTAAATGTGGTACCTGCAGCGCCTGGTACTTTATCTTGTGTTTCGCCAACTGCACCACTGGCATTAGCGCCTGGCATTTTCATGCCCATACCAACTACAAGCTTGACTTTCTCTTCTAAAGTCATCGCGTCTACAACTTCTTTTAAATTATTTTTGCCTAGTTGCGGTAAACTTTTGCTATCTCTGGTTTGTGCAAACAAGCTAGAAGTTACCAGTAAAGTAATACTAGCGGCGATGAGAATCTGTTTGTTCATAATGGCAATTTAAAATTTCATTGTGTCAATTAGACGCAATGATAAAATTATTTTTTCAATAAAAATGCGAATTGCCTAAATTTTAATTTTACTTAGCGGTATGGCAGCACAAAGAAGTTTAGAGTCTATGGTAATAAATGGGAGTAATATTTTCTTACCTTCAGTGTCTATTGACTGTGTCATATTTGGTTTTCATGACAATGAAATGAAGGTATTATTGCTGCAAATGAAACATACCAATGAATATGGATTACCTGGTGGGTTTGTATTAAAAGATGAAGCGTTAGATGCAGCAGCTACAAGAGTTTTGCATGAGAGAACAGGGTTGGAAAATATTTTTCTACAACAGTTTGCCACCTTTGGTGAGCCCAATCGTTCAGACAAAAAAATTCATGTGAAAGCGATGAAAAAAGAGGGTATTTCTATAGATAAAACGAACTGGTTGTTACAGCGTTTTATTACAGTAGGTTACTATGCATTGGTTGATTTCTCTAAAGTGATTCCTAGGTCAGATGAGCTGTCTATTGGTTGCACTTGGTACCATTTACAAAGCATATCATCATTAATGATGGATCATCATTTAATATTGAATAAGGCCTTAGAAACTTTGCAGCAGCAAATTAATCATCAGCCAATTGGGTATAATTTATTGCCACAAAAGTTTACGATGCCAGAACTGCAAAAGCTGTATGAAGCAATTTTAAACAAGCAACTAGATAGGCGTAATTTTCAACGAAAAATAATGGTATTTGGTATTTTAAAAAGACTGAAAGAAGTGAAACAAGCCGTTGCACACAGAGCGCCATTTTTATATTCTTTCGATTTAAAAAAGTATAATCAAGCTTTAAAAAATGGCTACACTGGCGGCTGGTAATATTATAAAGCTTCCATAATAAAGAAGCCGTAAGCTGGTACAATTAAATATTCATTATCGTTACCTACCTTAAATTCTTTTTGCGAATAATGGTCATACAATTTTGCTGGCGGATTACCTTTTTCTTTAAAAGCAAACCATGTAAGATACGCGTCTCGATGACTAAAATTATACACACAGAAAATTCGTTTATCACCTTGATTTCTAATGTACGCTGCAATGTGAATATTATATGGCGTTATCCATTGCAAGTTGCTATAATCTGCAATAGCAGTAAGGCTTTTGCGAATTGCAATTAAGTGTTTTGTAGCAGAAAAAATTTGGCCTTCAACTGTAGTGATATCTTTTACTTTCTCATTTTTTTGCCAATCAATTATTGGCCTGTGCATCCAACGGTTATCGTATGCTTTTGCTGAATCTTCTAAGTAAGAATAATCATTCGTATAAGCTGCCTCATCGCCATAAAATAACATAGGTACACCACCTAAAAATAAACTATGTGCTTGCATTAATAAGATTTTATTAATGCTTTCATTAATATAAAAAGGATTGTTAATATTAATAGCTTTTTCGAGACCACATAAGGATGCCAGCGAGCCGCTTAGCCTTGCGTCTTGTGTTTTCGGATTAAAGGCAAATAAAGCACCAGTTGCCTTAGAATATGAATGATTACCTGAGTAGTAATTTTTTAAAAACATGCGATGGCTATAAGCATTAAAGCCCACTTGCTGAATCATATAATCATCATAACCCAAACCTATATCATCGTGGCAGCGTGTATAAGTAATCCATGAAGTGCCAAACGGTTTTTGTAAAATCTCATGCTGTGCAGCAAGCATCACCCTTGTATCGCCTGTGGCTAATGCATCCCATTGTAGTGCCATATGTGTGGCATTATAAGCCAAGTCGCATTCTCTGGCAGTAAATTCACCTTTGCCAAAATATTCCATGATGGCCTTTGGTGCTACAATGGCTTCGCCTAAAAGTGCAGTACCAGGTGTGGCAATTTGTACGCATTGTTTTATTAATCGTAAGATGGTATGTGCTTGTGGTAAGTTTTGACAACTAGTACCAAGTTGTTTCCAAATGAATGCAGGTGCATCGATTCGTAAAACGTCAACACCTAAATTGGCATAGAAAAATATAGTATCAAGCATTGCTAAAAATACCGCAGGATTGCTGTAGTTTAAATCCCATTGGTAACTATGAAATACTGTCATTACCCATTTGTTACATTCTGGTACATACGTAAAACTACCTGGTGAACTTTCAGGGAAAACCTCAGGCATCGTTTTGTCAAATTCATTTGGCCAATATCTATCATCAAACATGTAAAAAAAGTCTTGATAATACTTATCACCTGCTTTTGCTTTTTCAGCCCATTCGTGTCTGTGTGATGCATGATTTAAAACAATATCAAGCATCAAGTAAAAGCCTTGCTTCTGCATATTTTTTTGCAAAGCCTGTAAATCTTTTAATGTACCAAAACGTGTATCAACTTCTCTAAAATTCGATACTGCATAACCACCATCGCTTTCGCCTACGGGGCTTTTAAATAAAGGCATTAAGTGCAACAGATTAATACCTAAATCTTTCAAATAATCCAGCTTGTTATTCATGTTTTGTATGTTGCCTGCAAAGCGGTCAATATACAAACTCATACCTGTTATTTCGTTACTTAAAAACCAGTTGCCTTTTGCGCTTTTACTGGCATCTTTTTTATTTAAAGCCTTACCTCTATTGGAGTAGGCTTTTGTAATGGTTTTAAGCAAATCATTAAAATGTGTATCAGCATGTTGATGATGACCGTATAGCTGATAATACAAGTTTTGTATGGTAGAAATATTAGCAATAAAGCTTGAGTAGAAGTAATTATCTATATCAGTAATATCTAACTGAAACTCTCTTACGTAAGCTTTTATATTTTGATGAATTTGATAATTATACATACCAGCAACTTTGTTATTCCAGAATTTGATTGTTTAAAAACTTGAATGCTTCCATTGCACCCATATACTCACAGGTTCTTGCACCAGCTTTATTTGCATTGGCAATAATTTGCTGCCATTGTGTATTTGTTAAAGTTTGTATTTCTGATAATTTTTTATCTCTTAATTGATACAATACGGCACCAGTAAAAGCATCGCCAGCACCAGTTGTATCTATCGGTTTTATTGCAATACTTGGAATGATAGAAGTACTATTATTAAAACCTAACAAAGTACCATCCTTACCAAGTGTAATAGCAAATATGGCAGTCGTTTTTTCTGATAATGCAGTTGCCGCATCTGTGACGTTTTTAGTATTAGTTAACAACATGGCTTCTTCATCACTTACTTTAAAAAAGTTGCAATTTTTTAGAAAATGCCAGCATTGCGTTACGAAACTTTCAGTATTGTTTTTAAATAATAAGTGCCTATAATTGGGATCGAAACTAATACAGCAATTATGCTGTATGGCGCGCTGTAGAAGACTTGTATAAGCCTGCTGTAAAGGCCCATCAAGAAAACTAGTTGCTGATCCAAAGTGTACAATATTGTAATCGGTAAGGTTAATATTTGCAATATCTTTTTCGCTCAATTGTCCATCTGCACCGCGGTTAAATACAAAATCCCGCTCGCCATTATCCATCAAAGAAACAAACGCGATTGTAGTAAAATGTGTTTCATCTTGCAACATAAAAGTGGTGTCAACATTGAAGTCTTTCATCACATCTATCAACTGCGTACCAAATGGATCTTTACCCACTTTAGCAGCCAATGACACACTGCCGCCAAGTGCTGAAATGGCTGCTGCCACATTGGTAGGAGCGCCACCTGTTTTCTTTAAAAAATGTTCGCCTTTAGATAATGACGTATTAGTGTCTGTACAAATCATGTCTATCAAAGCTTCACCAATACAGAGGATGCCCCTAGTCCCTAAAGGGGAATTTTTAAGCATGATTTGTTTACTATTTGCAGCTTCCATTTTATTCAATTTGCTCCTTTTATTTGCTAGTTTTTTAAATACTCCTTTTAGGGTTGGGGTTAACAGGTTTATTATTCTTCATTAATAAAGTTGCGGCTGCCGCAATTACTAAAAAAGTGCCACTAAAGTAGATAGCGTTTACAGGTTCTTTTGCTAAAAAGTTATTAAAAATGTACCCAAAACTTAAAGAATAAACCAGCATTGGCAATACGATCATCATATTAATAATGCCCATATAAACGCCATACCTACTTTTAGGAATGTCGTTTACAATTAATAAATACGGTACGCCCATCATGCTTGCCCAAGCAATACCAAATCCAATAAGTGGTACAAAAACCAAGTATTTGTTTTCAACTTGCGGAAATACAAATAAGGCAAATGCAGCCAATAGCAAGCAACAAAAGTGCACCATTTTTGCTCCTTTTTTTCGTGCAAACCATACTAAAATAAAGGCTGATAAAAAGGTGATAATATTTGTCCAGCCACTTATTAAGCCGCCCCAACCAACGGCCTCTTGATACACTTTATTAGCGACTGAACTATCACTTGTTTTAAAGATTGTTTTAGCAATGGTCAAATCCTTATAATCCCAATAACATTTTAATGCAAACCATTGAAACAAGTACACTACAAACAAACGCCACATATTACTTGGCATGTCTTTTATTGCTGCAATTATCTCTATAAATGGGGTTAGTATACTTATTTTTTTGCTGCGTAATTCTGCTAATTCTTCATCGGTTGGTGGAATTTCTGGCGTTGTTTTATTGCTCCATAAAACACTACTAATACTACAAACTGCACCAAAGAAAAATGATGCAAAAACCCAGTAAGGAATATTGTTAGCATTTTGATGATTGAAGAAGGGGATAAGCTGAAAAAGAAACAATGATAGTGTACCTAAAGTTTGCCCAAACCCTGTAAAAAAACTTTGTGCTAAAAAGCCGGTTGGTTGTTGTTGGGGGGATAATTTATCGGCCACAAAAGCCCTGTAAGGTTCCATAGCTGTATTATTGGCAGCATCTAAAATCCAGAGTAAACCAACAGCCATCCATAACGACTGGCTAAAAGGAAATAAGAACAAACAAATACTACAAAGCATTGCCCCTATTAGAAAATAGGGCTTTCTACGCCCATATTTTGGATGCCAAGTTTTATCACTCATCGCACCAATAATTGGCTGAATTAATAAGCCAGTTATTGGGCCTGCAATCTGCAACATTGGTAAGTCGCCATTATTTGCTCCTAAAAATTTATAAATGGGATTAACGGCATTTTGTTGTAATGCAAAGCTATATTGAATGCCAAAAAATCCAACATTCATGTTGATGATTTGGGCAAATGTTAAGTGGGGCTTAGTTAATTGCATGTAACAGCAGGATGATTTATCGTTAGATACTAAAGATAAGTGCTGTGTTTGTTGCATTGTGGATTGCAACTGTTTGCAAACGCTTGTTGTTTACATTTTGCTGATTATCAGCCTATTTGTACTTAATGACTTGGATAATAAATAGGGATTACCTAAAAGTTAGGTAATGGCTGGTTTCATTTATTAGTAATATTGACTGCTAAGTGAGAGAGCCGCCTTCTACTAAAATTGGTTCAACATCATACTCTTGAATGGTTTTATCACCTTTAATAGCATTCATCATTATCTCAAATGCTAGCTTCCCTAGTTTATAACCACTTGTTTCTACATAAGTAATTTCTGGATGGTACAATTTGGGGAAAAAGCCATCATTGCTAATGCTAATAATGCTTACTTGACTAGGTACATGTAATTGTAAAATTTGCAAAGCTTTCATCACACCAACCATAATCTCGTCACTCATACAAAAGATTGTATCAGGTTTATCTGCACCACTAAAATGCTTTGTAACAATATCTACAGATTCTTCAAAATGTTTAGAATGGGCAACAATAAGTTTGTTACTACTTTTATGTTGCTTAAAAACTTCTTTAAATGCTTCTAATCGTTGTTGAGTGATGGATATATGTGTATCTCCAAAAACTGCAAGTGTTTTTTTCTTTTTCTTTTTTAAAATTGTTTCTGCTGCTAGAATTGCAGCTGCTTTATCCGCAAAGCATGCTCGCACAAATTTGTCAGTATCAGGTACTCTGTCATAAAAAATTACAGGTATTTCTACTTCTTTCAATCGTTCAAAAGCTTCAAGGCTAACGGTGTCTGGCGTTACACTTGCAAATACACCAGCTACGCGTTGTTTTTTACAAAACTTAACATGATTAATTTCTACATCCGCGTGGTTATCGGATTTTAATATAATAAGCGAATACCCATTTTTACGACTTTCTTCTTCTACCGCATCAATAAAAGATGTATAAAATAAATCGCTCACTTTGGGTACAATTAAGCCCAATACTTTACTGGTTTTAGAGCTTAATTGTATTGCATATGGGTTAGGTTCGTAATCTAGCATAGTTGCTAAATCATTTACCTTTTGTTTTGTTTTTTCTGAAATATCTGGGTGATTTTTCAATGCTCTGGACACAGTAGAGATACTGATGTTGAGCATTTCGGATATTTTTTTTAATGTAGTAGTAGCAACCATATAAGGTAATTAGCAAATCGTATGAATAAATAATATGTGCAAATAACACATTAAAATTCCAAATTCTCAAATTTAGGTTCAAATTTACCTAGTTGATTGCCTAATTATCAATTCTGTATCCATTATTTTGGTTTCAAAATCGGTAACAGGGCGTTTACTTTCTATCAATTCTAATAAAAAATTAATGGCAGCTTCCCCCATTTTAAAAGCAGGCTGTTTTACTATTGATAATGCCGGGCTTAAAAGCTCTGTTAACTCAGAATTTGAAAAGCCAATAAGCGCAATATCTTCGGGTATTTTAATATTTTTTTTCTTAAAATATCGTAAGCAGCCGGTTGTTATTTTGTCAGCTGTAGAAACGATTGCATCGGGCTTATTATCTTCTGAAAACAAGTTATTTAAAGCAGTTTCTACTTCCTCGTCTACCAATCCACCATGTGCGCAGTATTCGATATAGCTTTCATTAACTTTTAAACCATTATCAGTAATGGCTTTTTTGTAGCCTTCAACTCTTTTTTTAGTAATTAGTAAATTTTCTGCATTTGTTATATTTGCGATGCGTTTATAACCTTTACGAATAAGGTGTGTAGTTGCGTCGTAAGCGCCTTGGTGATTATTGGCAATTACTTTATGCGTTTTCATCTCATCTACTACTCTATCAAAAAACACAATAGGAAATCCCCTATCATGTAAGTTGGATAAATGCGTAAAATCTTTGGTTTCGGCCGCAATAGAAATAATTAAACCATCAATTGAGCGAGATGCTAAATATTGCAGGTCTAAAACTTCACGCTCATAAGACTCATGACTTTGAGATATAATGACATTATAACCTCTATCATAAGCGACACTCTCAATACCATTAATGGCTTGTGAAAAGTAACTGTTTGCTATTTCGCATACAATAACGCCAATTGAGCGACTACGTTTCTCCTTCAAACTTAATGCAATAGGGTTGGGGCGATAATTTATTTTTCGTGCATAGTCTAAAACAAGTTGTTTTGTTTCCGAGCTAATCTCATAACTATCTCTTAATGCCCTGGAAACTGTAGAAGTAGAAAGTCCCAATGCTCTTGCGATATCTTTAATTGTAACGGCTTCAAATTTCATTTTATAGCAAAGCAATTAGTGTAGGTAAAAGTAACGTTTTTAATATTCTATTTCTACTAAATGTTTACGAGTGATGATTTCGGGAACGATTGCGTAAAAGTAAACTATCATGGACTGTCTGCAAGCTAGTATCTATCTAATTTTGTTTTTAAAATTGCATTTTACTGTGGGTAGTTTATGCATAAGAGTTAAATAATTAAAACGTTTTCGCTGTATGAAAAAAATTCTGGTTCTAGTAGCCATCTTGTGTGTAAGCATTTCGAGCTTACTGGCTCAATCCCTCAAAACAATTAAAGGAAAAGTTGTAGATAGTACTGGTAATGCGCTAGTTGGCGCAAGTGTTGTTGTTTCCGGTCTCAAGGGTGGTACGCAAACTGATGATAATGGTACTTTTAGTATTAAAGTATCAGACGATGGGAAATCAAGAACACTTACTATCACTTATGTTGGTTATAACTCAGCTACTGTTGCTGCTAAAGGTGACAATCTTTTAGTAACACTTAAAAGATCTAATGAAACTGCTGCTGATGAAGTAGTAGTTATTGGTTATCAAACTGTCAGACGAAAAGATGTGCTATCATCTGTATCATCTGTAGGCGCTAAAGATTTAAAAGATGTACCTATTAATTCTGCTGCGGAGGCTTTAAATGGTCGTTTGGCTGGTGTTACTGCTACAACTGCCGAAGGTAGCCCAGATGCTGACGTAAGAATTAGAGTACGTGGTGGTATTTCTATTTCACAAGATAACTCGCCTCTTTATATAATAGATGGTATTCAAGTTGAAAATGGATTAGCCAATATTTCGCCACAAGACATACAATCTATTGATGTATTAAAAGATGCTGCTGCTACTGCTATATATGGTGCACGTGGCGGTAATGGTGTCATTATTATTACTACAAAAAGCGGTAAACCTGGTAAATTACAGTTAACGTATAATGGCAATTTTGGATTTAAAAATCTACCCAAAACATTGGATGTATTTAGCCCGTATGATTATGTAATTTATCAGTCAGAAAGATCAAGAGGTAGTAACACAGACAGTACTAATTTCTTAAAGAGTTTTGGTAGTACTTGGGATACGTTGGCCAATTATAAAAACGCAATACCCGTGAATTGGCAAAACGAAGTATTTGGCTTAACAGGTACATCTCAAACGCACAATGTAAATGCATCTGGTGGTAACAAAAAATGGACTTACAACTTTGGGTACACCTATAATAACGATAAGGCTATTGTCTTAAATTCTAAGTATAGAAGGAATATAGTAAATTTTAAGACTGAGTACAAAGTCACTAGTAAGCTTAAGGTGGGTGTTGGTGCTAGATACACATTGCAAGATGTGTACGGTGCAGGTGTGTCTTCTGATCAAGGCTCGGCTTACAACAGATTACGGAATGCCGTAAAATACCGTCCTTATTTATCTGCCGACCAAGCAATTGATGTTTCTGATCCTTTGGCTGATCCTAATGCAGGAAATGGTTTAACACTTACGAATCCTATTTTATTAGCCAATTCAGAATACAGAAAAAAATCGACTGAAGGGATAAATTTTAATGCAAATGCTGCTTACACAATTAACAAGCATTGGACCTTCCGCTCGACATTTGGTTTTGATTCTAAAAATTTAATCGATAGACAATTCAGTGATTCTTTAACTCCACTCTCTACTATACAAGGTGGTAAGAAACCAATTTTGGAGTTAGATACTACTAAAACAACTACTATTACCAATTCAAACGTATTTACATATTCTTACAAAGGGTATAAGGGCAAGCACGATTTTGATTTTTTAATAGGTCAGGAAACCTATGATTTGAAAACTGAAACTCATCAAAGCATTTTTAGAAATATTCCTTCTTTTACTAGCCACGATGATGCAATAGCCAATACAAGTTTGGGTAGTTACTTTACTGGTTATCCAAGAACGGGTCAAGCACGATATACAAATCTGTCTTTTTTTACCAGATTAACTTATGGCTATAAAGACAAATATTTATTTTCTTTTAATGTACGTGCTGATGGTGCTTCTAAATTTGGACAAGAAAATAAATGGGGTTATTTCCCAGCTGCATCGGTTGCGTGGCGGGTTAAAAATGAGAATTTCTTAAAAAATGTAAATTTTATCAGCGACTTGAAACTGAGAGGTGGCTTTGGTGCTGTCGGCAATAATCGAATTTCAGATTATTTGTATATTACTACCTTTAGTAATAATGGTGCATATTATTATGGTTTAAACAATCAAGCAGTTAATGCTTACTATTCTCCAAATTTGGTTAACCAAAAATTAAAATGGGAGTCAACAGTTAACCGAAATTTAGGTCTTGATATTAGCTTGTTAAAAAGTAGAATTAATTTAAGTTTAGATGTATATAAAAATACTTCTACAGATTTATTATTAAATGTACCAATTGCTTCCACTTATGGCTATTCTAATCAGCTTCAAAATATTGGTAAAACATCAAACAAAGGCTATGAAGTGCAATTGAGTGCTATCATTCTTCGTAAAAAGAATAATTTAAGTTGGACTGCTACATTTAATTTATCTAGTAACCAAAATAAAATTGAAGCACTTGGTACAGGACAGAAATATTTTTATCCAGCAGCCAGTTGGGGTGTTTCTGGGCAGCCAGCCGATTATATAGAAAGAATTGGTGATCCAGTTGGTTCTATGTGGGGTTTAGTAACTGATGGTTTTTATAAGGTAAGTGACTTTGACTACAATAATGGGGTTTATAAATTAAAAGCGGGTGTTGTTGATAATTCAGCCATCATTGGTGTGGTACAACCAGGTTCTATTAAGTTTAAAGACTTAAGCGGCGATGGTAAGGTAGACTTAGATAATGATAGACAAATAATTGGAAATCCAACACCTAAGTTTACAGGTGGTTTAAACCAACAGTTTACTTATAAACAATGGGATATGAGTGTGTTTGTAAACTTCTCAGTGGGTAACGATATCTACAATGCGAATAAAATTGAGTTAAGCAACGCCTATACTACTAATGCGAATATGCTAAACATTATGCAGAACCGCTGGAGAGTAATCACACCAACTGGCCAAACTGCGCAATGGATTAGTGGTACAAATGCAGTGGGTATTGCACCAGATCAGCTAACAGCATTAAATGCCAACGCAAATATTTGGCTACCAATTAAAAGCTCAGGTGCATTCTATCCGCATTCATGGGCAATAGAAGATGGTTCTTTTTTACGCTTAAATAACGTAACAATTGGTTATACTTTGCCTGTTAAAGTAATGGCTAAACTTAAAATGAGTAAAATTCGTCTATATGCTACTGGTAATAACCTTGCAATACTTACTAAATATACTGGCTACGATCCTGAAGTGAGTGTTAGAAGCAGCGGCTTAACCCCCGGATTAGATTATTCAGCATATCCAAAAAGTAGAAGTTTCATTTTTGGTCTTAACGTAACATTTTAATAAAATTCATTCAAAATAGCTGTATGAAAAATAAGTATTTCCATTTTCTAATGATTGTTTGCGCTGTATTATCATTAGGTAGTTGTAAAAAATATCTGGATCAACAACCGATTACTGAAGTTGGCACAGACATGGTTTTTAGCGATGTTCAAGGTGCCTATAAAGCTTTAATAGGTGCTTATAGTAGGTTGGTAGGTGATGCCGGCTATGGTATTCGTTTAAGTTTATATTACACGGTAGATAGTGATGAGTCTCAAGGACCGGGTGGTGCTACCGATAATGATAGACGTGATATTGCCCGTTATTCTGCAACATCTAGTAATGCACAAATTACTAATCCATTCAATCAACTATTTCAAGGTATTGAGTATGCGAATATTTGTATAGATAATATTCCTAAAATGAGTTTGTATACAGGCGGCAGCGATCAACAAAAGAAGCAATTGCAGCGTATGTACGGCGAAGCGCTTACATTACGTGCTAATTATTATTTAGAAGCAATCAGAAACTGGGGTGATTTGCCAGCCCATTTTCAACCTGCTTATGCTATTGCTGCTGGTGACCCATTTCCAAGAAGAGTTGATAGAGATACATTGTACGAACATTTAATTAGTGATTTAAAAATAGCCGAAGAACTTGTGCCTTGGAGAAACGACGTGACAACTATCGGCGATCAAATTGACGAAAGACTTACCAAAGGAAGTGTCAAAGCTTTAAGAGCAAGAATTGCTTTATACAGAGGTGGATGGGCTTTAAGAAGTGATGGAACAATGAAAAGAGGGGCTAATTTTTTAGCCTATTATCAAATTGCTAAAGATGAGTGTAGTGATATTATTGCTTCTGGTCAGCATTCATTAAATCCAAGTTTTAAAGCGCTTTGGCGAGATCAAGTGGGTGCACATTCTGTTGCCGACCCCAATGGCGAATTAATGTTTCAAGCTAGTGGTATTGGTTTAAGTGGTGTAGAAGACACAAAATTAGGTTATTACGATGGTCCTACTGTATCAGTTGGTACATCTTCGTATGGTAATAAAAGTATCAATATTTTGCCAACGTACTTTTACATGTTTGATTCTACAGATTTAAGAAGGGATGTCGCATGTTGCCCTTACAACTTAGTATTAGGTGCTGATAATGTCACTTTAACTAAAACTGGTCAACCCATTACGGCTATCAATGATGGAAAATATAGAAGAGATTGGGTAAGCAATCCGACTATTGCACCTGCAAGTTATGGTACCCAATATCTAGGATTGAAATGGCAAATAATGCGCTATGCTGATGTATTATTAATGTTTGCAGAAGCGGATAACGAAATAAGTAATGGTAATGCTTCAGCGGCTGCCTACAATGCAATTAATCAAGTACGTCGTAGAGGATATGGCAAGTCAATTACAACGCCTGACGCAACTGTGGATTTACCAGCAGGTTTGGGTTACAAGCCTTTCTTTGATGCAATAGTAAAAGAACGGGCATTAGAATTAGGTACTGAAGGTGTTCGTAAATATGATTTAGTAAGATGGAATTTATTAGCTCAAAAAATTGCGGATACTAAAGCAGCACTGTTAGCTATGTCAACTAGCTCTGGGATTTACGCAACATTACCAACGTCAATGTATTACAAAACAGGCTCTGTAGCAGATGATAAAACATTGTGGGCCAACTCATTTTACACCCCTGCACCAGCATCATCGCCTTCAGGAACATCAAAAGTGGTGTGGGTTGGGGCTGCTATTAATACCACCTCTCTATCACGGTTTGCAACTGGTTTCACCACTGGCAAATCAGAATTGTTACCAATTCCACAAGCTGCTAGAGACGCTAATCCAAACTTAACACAAAATCCAGGATATTAAAATATCAGTAAGGCTGCATTATTGTAGCCTTACTTCTTTATATACTTTTTAGTAAATAACTGCCAAACGATTGCTTGAATAAATACTTATTATTAATACTCAAAGCCACCTGCTTGCTAATAGTTACACAATTTGATGGTGAATAGATAAACCAATATAACAGCTGTTGGTAGCTTGAAAATAGTGACTTACTGTGGGGGTTGGCTATGGGGCAAAAAATTATAATAAAGTAGAATAAATTATAAAATAGAAAAACACATATGAAAAAAAAACCTACCCCGATTGTGAGGCTACTACTGATTACCTTAGTAGTAACTTTTTCTGCTTTTGCTGCAAAGGCACAATACAATAAAATAGTTGCCAAAGATGGTTCTGGTGACTATACCACCATTCAAGCTGCGATTGATGCTGCACCTTCTAACTTAACATCAGCTTACAAAATTTTTATAAAAAATGGTAAGTACAAAGAGATTGTAACGATAGCAATTACCAAACCTTTTATTCAATTAATTGGCGAAAGCGTAAGCAATACGATTATTACGTACGATAATTTCTCTGGCAAAGCAATACCTGGTGGTGGTGGTACCACTTATGGCACCAATAACTGTGCAAGTGTATTTTTTAATGCAGATAATTGTGCTGCCTTCAACATTAGCATTGAAAATAGCACTGGCTACACTGGTGATGGGCCACAAGCATTGGCTATTTATGTGTCTGGTAATAAATGTGTGTTTAAAAATTGTCGCTTTACTGGTGGCCAGGATACTATTTGGACGAATGGTAATGGTAAGTTAACTTATTTCCGTAACTGTTATGTTGATGGGAATACGGATTTTCTATTCGGTTCCATGACAGCCGTTTTAGATTCATGTGTTATTTTCCCCAGAGATAGAGTAGATGGAAGTACTGGTGGTTATGTAACTGCACCAAATACACCACCTGGTCAATCATATGGGTATGTATTTAGAAATTGTATAATGCCAGCCAATAGAGGCGTTACAAGTTATACTTTAATGCGACCATGGCAAAATGATGCGGCAACACCTGCAGCCTCAAAAACAAATAGTAAAACTGTTGTATTAAATACAAAAATGAGTAATTCCATTCTGCCAGTCGGTTGGAGCGTTTGGGACGTAGGCACGGATGTGACCTTAATTACCGCCGCAGAGTATAAGAGTAAAAAATTTGACGGCACATTAACAGATGTAAGTGGCCGTATATCGTGGTCACAACAACTATCAGACGCGGCAGCTGCACCCTATTTTGTAAATAGTAATATGTTTGGAACTTGGAATGCAGATTCAGTAGCAAGCTCTATTAATTACACCAATTTGCCATTAGCGGTTTCTAATTTTAGGGGTAAAAAAGGTGCTTCAACATCTGTATTTAATTGGAACATAGCTTGGCCAATGGCTAATGCCACCTTTAATTTATTGCGGAGCAGCGATAACGTTAATTTTACAAGTATTAGCCAACAAACAACATTAAATGATACAGCCGTAAACTACAATTATTCCGAAGCTATTCCGCCACCAGGCCTCACTTACTATTATGTAATACAAACTACAAAGGCAGGTTACAACACAATTAGTACTACAGATACAATTGCCATTTCTAGTACACCAACAGTAACGGTAACTGGTTCACTAGGTAGTTTTGTACAAGGGGTAGGTTTACCTTCAACATCGCAATCCTATATTGTTTCTGGCGTATCGTTAACCAACAATATTGTAATAACAGCACCAACCGGCTATGAAATTTCATCAAATGGGGGAACTAATTGGTTTAATAGTGCTACGCCAATTGTGTTAGCACCAGTAAGTGGTACGGTCGCCAATACCACTATTTCTGTACGTTTAAATGCTTCTTCAGCGGGTACTTACAATGGAAATATTACCCATACAAGCACTGGTGCTACTTCGGCTAATATAGCTGTTGCAGGTACGGTGCAAGCTTCACCATTAACAGTTTCTACTATTTTGGAACAATGGCCATTATCTACAAATAATATAGATAGTAGTGCTATACGAGCTACCGGTGTGACAGCTACCATTCCTACATTGAAAAATTTATATCTATCTAATGGTACAACAATTGCAACCATACCATCCTACTCTAGCACTTTCGGGCAAGCCTTTGGCCCAACGGTTGCCGGTGATGCGTCTTGGAGTACAGCAGCAGGCGGTCCCGGTGGCAATTTGAACCGTAATTTTTATGAAGAATTTACTGTTACGGCTGCAACAACACATTCTTTAAGGATCGATTCTGTGATTTTATCCAGTTCGTTTTACAATACATCATC
>JAYWCY010000193.1:0-4972 GCA_043780175.1 Chitinophagales bacterium | reverse complement strand
AGTGGTGTAACATTAGCTGACCTTGTTTTTCTTTCGATAAGAATTTGAATATTGGAAATACTTCTAACAACTCCCAAGTAATTGTTCTAAACTTTCTACAAGTTGGTTGTATTCTGCCATCAGGGTATTGCAACTGACAGGTAACCATACCAACTTTTGGGCTAGCAACCATATAATCGTAGCAAATTTTTGGTGCGTTATTTATCAGTTCTGTATCACTATTTAGCAATAATAAGTAGTCACCTTTAGCATGTTCAATACCCATATTATTGCCGCCTGTAAAGCCTGTGTTTATTGGGCTTGCAACCAAAATGATATTGGGAAATTTTTCTAAAAATAATTGAGGCTTGCATTCTAAAGATGCATTATCTACCAACACTATTTCAAAAGCTAAACCAGTCAGCTTATCATACAAACTTTGAATGCAATTGCAGGTAAGTTGAAACGTATTGTAATTGATAATGATGATAGATAGTTGCATAAATTGCTAATTCAAAAGCATAAAAATCTTGAAAAATGTTCAATCATTGACATAGTGGTTAAACTTTATAAAAGTGTGGCTTGTTTATAATAATTTTACCACTCAGTTTTACTAGCACTAACATATTGATACAATAATTGGTAAATAATGACCATCTAAATTTTGTATGCTTGCCAATCATTTTTTCAATCATTAACCCGATGGCAAATATTGGTATTTCACCAATAAATAGCAGCAGCATTAATACGAACCAACCTATACCGTATTGCTTTCTGATTCGTAACATCATGGATATGAGTATTTGCTGGCCTTTTTTGTTCCAAAGGTTTTTGCTGTTATCACTTTCTTCAGTATTGTAAAAAATACCGCTGGTTGCGCCGCCTAAATGAATCACTTTTGGTGCTTCATATAAAAATAATTTTCCTCGTTTTCTTAACCTGCTACACCATTCTATCTCTTCTGCATACATGAAAAAATCTTCATCAAGTAAGGTACTTTTTGCAATAGCACCTGTGGTTAGTATAAATGCGCCAACTATCCAATCTACTTCCATTTTATCGCTTATACTTGTAATGCTTGGTATGGTAGATTTTAACCGATAACCGCAGTATCTTACAAAGCTGCCCAAATAGGGCAGAGGTAACAAAAAATTCAGTCCGCCTTTTATAAAATGTGCACCGGAAATCTGGTGACTACCATCAGTATTCAATAGCTGCACACCACAACCAACGGCATCTTTCTCGGCTTTAAAAAGTGACACAGCTTTATCTAAAGCACCATCAAGAATAATTGTATCTGTATTTAAAATCAATACAAATTCTCCTGTGGCTATTTTTATTCCAGCGTTGTTCGCTCTTGCAAAGCCTGCATTGTAAGGCATATCTATCCACACAATTGCTGGGTATTTACCAGTTACTATTTGCTTACTATCATCTTGCGAAAAATTATCTGCTACAATAATTTCTAATGACAAAGTTTTGGTTTGCGTATAGATACTATAAATGCAGTCAAGCAGCAGTTGCGCAGTTTTATAATTGACAAGAATGATTGATAAATCCATAGTTAATTTTTCTAACCACATAGGCACAGTAGTCACATAGATAATTGAGCGTTTTCCTGATACCTATGTGCCTTATGTGGTAAAATGTTTTAAACCTTTGCTGCATCGTATGCAATAAAGAAATAATTATAGCTTTTGGAATATTGCCCTACAAATTCTTCTCTACTAAATGGTTGCATATTTTTTAGAAAATATTCTAAGGTTGATAAGACCAAACCACACTCTGTTAAGTAATCAAATATTTGTTGAGGTGTGGTTTCATAAAAGTCTGCACCGCCTAAGCCAAACTCAAACAACACATAGGGTTTGCTGTTTTTTAACGTACGTTCTGCACCTTTTAAAACCGATAGTTCTGCGCCTTCTACATCAATTTTTATTAAGTCTATTTTCATAAACTCAGGTACTAAATTGTCGATGGTATTTAATGGTACTTTAAGATGTTCTACCTGGCCATCGTGTTCATGACCATCTCTTTGTTTAAAGCCGCTAATAGCTGGTCTATCTACATAGTAAGCAAATTCTGCCACACCCATTTTGTCAGATAAAGCGATATTTAATATCTGCGCTTTATTGCCAAACTTAGTTTTTAAATTATTATATAAATCAGGTATTGGCTCAAATGCCATCACTTTACCTTGGGGTGCATTTTTTAATATTTTTTCAAGAATAAAGCCTTTGTGTGCACCAACATCTATGCAGTTTGATGTAGGTTTAAGCACTCGCTTAAACACTTCAAAAGTTTGAAAATCGTATTTATCAAAAGCACCAACAAACAACTTTTCCGAGCCTCTGTACAAGGCATACGCTATTTGTTTGGCAAAATCAACTATAAATGTTGGAACGATCTTTCTCGCTGTATTTATTTGCATGTATTTCTTTTAAATAAGATTTAGATTTTCTAAGGTTTAAAAACTTGGAAAGTCTAAATGTTGAAAGGGTTTACTATTTCTTCTTATAATTTTTCCACAACAAAAAACCACCGCCTAGCAACACGATATAGCCTACAATACCTAATATTAACCCCAGTAAATTACCTAATGCTACCGTATGTGGTTTAAAGTTAAACTCAATGGTATGCTTACCCGCTGGTATAGAAATACCACGAAGTAAATAATTGGTTCTTACTATTGGGGTTTCTTTACCATCTACAGTCGCTATCCAACCGTAAGGGTAATAAATCTCACTAAACACTGCAAACTGGTTTGTAGCAGCATTTGATTCGTATTTTAAATAGTCATTCAAGTTTTGTATCAATTTAATGCTGGCTGTGCTGTCGTATTGTGGCTGGGCAGTTATCTTGCTAGCTTGTCTTTTATCAATAATTGCTACTGATTTATTTACACTATCTAAGGCTTTCATTTCTGCATCTGCATTGGCTACTTCTTTTATACTTTTTACCAGCCATGCATTACCATAAGCACCCGCATTTTGTTGCGCCATTGGTGGGGCGTTATTACCTTGACCCTGTACAATAAAGTATTTGGTATTCAACATATTAAAGGCTTCCATATTGCCTTTGCCTAGTTGGTTCTCTATCAAATCTTGATACAAAGCCAATTTAGCAGGGTGATACCCTCCCACTGAATTATGATTGTATGCACAACGGCTGCTGTTCCAAGGGTCAGTAGTTTGGTCAAATACCCTGTAATAGCTGGTATCTTTTTTTATTTGTAAATCAGCAGCATTTGGTAAAAACGGTGCTACAAATTCGTCTTTATCTACATAATTATCGCTTTTTAAATAGCGTAAGTCAACGGTAATTAAGTCAGCAAACGTGGCTATCGTTAATATAATCAAGGCAAGTTCTGGCTTAATCTTCTTATTAACTGTGTACCAAACAATAGTACCTGCAAGAGCCATTAAGAAAATCACTCTTAATAAATCTGCACCATACAAACCTTTTCTATCAGCCGCTAAACCGCTCATAATTGCATTGCTAGTGATTGCTGCTTGTTCTTTATTACCACCTTGTTGAGATAAGGCATTGGTAATGCCATCTTTTAGTTGCGCATCGTTGGTACTTTTAAAGCTACCACTTATATAAACAAATATTAATATTGTTAGTAACGTGCCAACTGCATAACTGCTCCATTTTAGTTTTTGCTTCATCGCAGTTAAGTCGTACTTGCCATAAAACAATACTTGTAAGGCCAATGCAGCTAGTAAGGGAAACGTTAGTTGCGGTATTACCAAACTCATGGTAGGTGCTCTAAACTTATTGTATAGTGGCAAATGATCGAATAAGAAATAGTTAACCGCAGGAAAATGGTTGCCCCAAGCTAATACAATACCTACAATGCTTGCAGCAATAATCCAACCTTTATCTGATGCTTTTACTACAAATAAACCTACAATAAATAACATACAGATGATAGCACCTAAATAGACTGTACCAGAAGTACCCTGTGGTTGAGGCCCCCAATAAGCACTCATGTATTGGAAGAAATAATTAATGGCATCTTGTGGCAAATTATTGTCTTGCATTGCTTTTACAGCATGGCTATTTTCGCTACCCAATTCAGCTGAGCCAGAACTACCGCCTTTAAATGCAGGTAATACCAACGTAAAAGTTTCATCTATGCCATAGCTCCAAGTAAAGGCGTAATCTTTATCTAAGCCATCTTTGGTGGTATTGCTTTTGCCATTTTTAGGGGTCAGCTCACTTCTGCCACCACGCATACTTTCTTTGGTGTATTCGTTGGTTGGTAAAATCATCACGGCAAATGATCCTAATGCGATGGCACCTGCAACTAAAGCCAAGCCTAATGTGCCGAATAAATGTTTGAAATCCTTTTCCTTAATACAGGTTACTAAAAAGCCAATGCCAAGGCAAATTGCAATTAGTAATGTATAATAAGTAATTTGCAAGTGATTCTGATAAATCTGTAAAGTGGCAAACAACATCGTTGCCATAAAACCCAAAATATATTTACGTTGGGTAATTAAAATTAAACCAGCCAATACCGCAGGTGCATAGCCCATTGCAGCAAACTTGGTTACGTGACCTACAGTTACAATAACTGCACTGTACGATGCATAAGCATAGCCTAACGAAGCCATTGTACCAATCCAAGGTTTTATGTTTAATGATACACACAAAATATAGAAACCAATGCAAGCTAAAAAGAAGAAACTTGCTGGGTCGGGCAAGCCCAATGTGAAGATATAATGAAAATATAATAAGGTGATTTTAGTGGTTTGCTCAAATAATATTTGATAACCAGGCATACCGCTAAACATACTGTTGGTCCAGTTGGGTACAGTACCATATTTCTCTTTAAACTCCCAACTTTGCTGCGCCATACCTTTTGCGCCCAGCAAATCGTGCATGTTTACCATCATACCTCTAAGGGCTGGTAAACAATAAATAACTGATACTACTAAGAAAATGCCAAATGCAAGTAAGTGTGGTAGCAATGGTTTCCAATTAA
>JAYWCY010000192.1:0-2725 GCA_043780175.1 Chitinophagales bacterium | reverse complement strand
GGTCTCTGGTTCAAGTCCAGATTCGGGAGCAAGTAATAAAAAAGGGTATCAATATTGGTATCCTTTTTTGTTTTTACTATATCTTTCATAAATGAAATGGATAATGCTTCCCTTACTCGCTTTAATATTTGCTACAGTAAGTTTTGGGCAAGATGCCGTTAAAAAACAACTTGTGCTCAATAAAAATAAACAGATTGACACGTTGGATGTTGCATGCGGTACCTGCATGTTTAAAATGAAAGGTACTGCCTGTACACTAGCCCTAAAGTACAATAATACATGCTACTTTGTAAGAGGTACCGATATTGATGATCATGGTGATGCACACGATAAAATGGGCTTTTGTAATGCCATAATACAAGCAAAGGTTCAGGGAGAAGTAAAGGACGGTAAATTTATAGTGACCTACTTTAAATTATTAAAACCCAAATCTATTTTTTAACTGCCAGGCGAAAGATGCCGCTTTAGTTTTAAATAAAAATCATCAGGATTAAACGGCTTGGTTACATAGTCTTGCATGCCTACTGCTAGCACTTTTTCACGTACATTGGTTGTTGCAGAAGCCGTTAAGGCTATGATAGGAATTTGAGAGTTAAACTCTCTTATTTTAATAGTGGCTGTATATCCATCCATAACTGGCATTTGCAAGTCCATTAGCACAAGGTCAAATGCGCTTTCTTTTAGTTTTTCTGTGGCTAATAAACCGTTTTCTGCCACTTCTACTACTGCATTCCAGCTCTCTAGTAATTGCGTTGCAAATAAGATATTAAATATGGTATCTTCTACCAATAAAATTTGTTTGCCTTTTAAATCAAAATCTATAGGGGTGTCTGCATCCTGTAGCCCATTTTCAGAATTAGCAACTTTTAATTGTAATGTAAAGTGAAAGGTTGATCCTTTATCCAATTGAGAGGTAACAGATATATCAGAATCTAATAAACCAAGTAATCTTTTTGTAATCGCTAAGCCTAAGCCAGTACCTCCATATTTACGTGTGATGGAGGTAGATTCTTGCGTAAATGGCATAAATATGCTAGCTAATTTTTCATTACTAATACCTACACCAGTGTCTTGTATTATAAAATTAATAATAGCGCTTTTGTTGCTTGTTAAAGGTTGATTAAGCTTTGCACCTACTTTAATTGTACCTTTTTGGGTAAATTTAACGGCATTGGAAATTAAATTATTAAAAACCTGCCCTAAACGCAACGCATCTCCAATATAATACTCTGGCAGGCCTGCCTCAATATCTAGAATAATATTATTTTCTCTTTCGCTTGCATTATTGGCATTACCAGTAATAACATCTTTTATTAATTTGGTAATGCTAAAAACGGACTCTTCTAACTCTAACTTACCAGATTCTATTTTATTGAAATCCAATATATCATTTATTAAAACTAATAAATGATCTGCCGAAGTTTTAAGTGCTTTTAAATTCGCCTTTTGATCTTCTCTTGGGTTATTTTTAAGTAGTAAATGCCCCATACCAATTATTGCATTAAGGGGGGTTCTAATTTCATGGCTCATGATAGATAAAAACTCAGATTTAGCAATGCTCGCTTGTTCTGCCCCTTCTTTTGCCAATAATAACTGGTATTCTACCTCTTTTCGTTTTGTAATTTCATCGTTTAATACATCTACAATTTCTAATAAGTCGTCGTCGTGGTTAATAAATGCACCTGTCGCTTTTGTAGAAATATTAATCAATGCATCTTTAAGCTTGCTTATTGATAGGTTTTTAAGCTCAAATTCTTCTTTCAACTTGCAGTTAATATCAGAGAAGTCTTGCTGACTAATCATAAAAGAGTGCTCAGATAATTCTTTATCCTTATCAAACGCTTTATATGACTCGCTTACAGCTTCTAAAAACCGTAAAAAGTCTCCATTTGCAAGTAAAGTATTGGTACTATATTTTCGTAGTTGCCGCTCTACTAATTTGTGGTATTTTTTGTTAAGGATGATTGGTTGCATTTTATTCGTTAAAGGTAGTAACGGTCATGGTTTGATTATTAAGCTCACATCTAGACTTTGGATTTAGTGGCGATATTTCGCCATAAGAATAAAAGCCAGAAATAATGGTGCTATCACCAAAAATATCTTTTACAGCTTCAATTTCCTCATCAATTCTACCTCCTAAAATCAATTTTCTTCCCACACAACTAATTAATAATGCAAGTTTAGGTTTAGCGGCAATTGTTTCACTAAACTGGGTTAAAGTATTGATAGCTACTTGGTTGGCAGCATCAATAATTTTATCAAAGTTGGCTTTCATAAACCTAACATAGGAGCCTTCAAGTATATCACCTGCAAATACCATTATTTTATCTTTGTTATTAATGGATAAAATAGTACGTACTAAATAACCTTCTTGTCCTTTCTGTCTTACGCAAAGTGGAAATAATAAAGCAGAACCTGGCAATTCATCTGCATATTTACCAAGATATTTTTTATACAGATCTAGTGCATTACTATTATCAATTTCAAAAAGTTGATTTGATTGAGAGCGTGTTACTATTTTTTCAGGTCCAAAGATATCCCAACCCCCAAGTGATCCATGGCAAATTTTTAAGCTATTGCCATAAAAGCCAATAGCTACAATATTACCTTCGGCTGGTTGCTGATTGTAGCCAACATAGGTAGAAATAAATCTAGCAGCATCACCAGCTAGGCCACCCGTCACAGGAATTTTACCATTATTTATTAGCTCTATACCCCTTACCAG
>JAYWCY010000191.1:0-10900 GCA_043780175.1 Chitinophagales bacterium | reverse complement strand
AGCGTTAAACGATGCCAATTGGCTAGTGTACACTGGTTTAGCATTTGATTGTATTCATGATTATTTAACACCAGTAGAAAGAAACATGATTGCTGATGGCATTTAAACCAGAGGTAGATTTTTTTACTGTAGATTCAAAAGATTGGTTTAACCTCATCCACAATCATGCAGTGTGGGCTTGTGCAGGGGTGGGTATTGTAGGTATTGCAACTGACAATACGGATTACTTGCAAATGGCTTTATATGGTACAAGAAAAGATGGCAAGTCTGGTTTTCTTGCCAATATTGATGGCTTGTTTTCACCAGATGGCTATTATACTGAGGGGCCTTATTATGTGCGTTATGCCATTTTACCTTTTTACTTATTTGCCAATGCTTTAAATAATGCTCAACCAAGTTTTAACGTATTTAAACGTAGAGATAAGGTGTTGCAAAAAGCATTGATAAATAGCCTACAGCAAACAAATTTAAACGGTGGCTTCTATAGCTATAATGATGCGTTGAAAGAAAAAACTTTTGTTAGTAATGAAATTGTAGAAGCCATAGATATAGCTTGGAATGTATATGGTGCCGATAAAGATTTACTACCTATTGCCAAAGTACAAAATAGAGTTACACTTAGCAAAGGTGGAGCTAGTGTTGCTAAGGCAATTGCTTCTAAGAAAAGGATAGCGGCTTATTATCCTTACAAATCAATGCTGTTTAGCGACGGTGCCAAAGGCGATGAAGGTGGCGTAGGTATATTGCGTACTGGTAACAATGATAGCTTAACAAGTTTGATTTTTAAATACTCAGCACATGGTTTATCACATGGGCATTACGATAAATTGAATATTAATTTGTACGATGCGGGTAACGAGATTTTACAAGATTATGGTGCCGCCCGTTTTATAGGGATTGAGCAAAAATATGGTGGTCGTTATTTGCCAGAAAGTAAAAGTTATGCAGCACAAACTATTGCGCATAATACCATTGTGGTTGATGAAACCAGTGATTTTAATGGTAAGGAAGATGTTAGCCAGCAGTATCATCCTGAAAAATTATTTGGTAGTATTGGCGATGGTAAAGTACAAGTAATAAGCGCCATCGATAATAAAGCATATACAAATACAATGCTACATCGAACTGTGTTTATGGTGCAATTACCAGATAGTAAAAAGCCTTTAATTATTGATATTTTTAGAGCAGTATCTGCACAAAATCATCAATACGATTTACCATTTCAATATGCGGGTACTGTCATTAATGCCTCATTTAAGTATCAATCAGTTACCAATAATCAAGTAACACTTGGCACCAAAAATGGGTATCAGTTTTTATGGAAAGTTGCAGAAGCAAAAGCAGATAAACCTTTTGTACAATTTACCTTTTTAAACAACAAGTCTTATTATACCATTTCGTCTTTGGTAGATGCTACTACCAATATGTATTTTACAAGGCTAGGGGCTAATGATCCCAATTTTAATTTGCGCAGCGAACCATCTTATATTATCCGTAAAAAAGCAGCAAATGCCACGTTTGTAAATGTGGTAGAAATACATGGTAAATATGATACCAATAATGAAGTATCGTACAACGCTTATCCTTTGGTAGAGAACATAGAAATGTTACAAGATGATGCCAATTATACAATTGCCAAAGTAACTATTGATAAAAAAGAATTGGTGTTAATTCAGTGCAATAAACCTGTTGTAGAAAGTGAAGAACACGCTATTACCATTGGGAATGATCATTTTAAATGGCAAGGTGCTTACATAGTTTTATACCAAGGGAAAATAATTAAATAAATCATTTAGTAAATATAATATAGTATGAAAGCACAAGAATTAGCTAAGATGTTTGTAGAAAACGAGAGCATTGCTTGGGAAACAGTTGATAAGGGCGTGAGAAGAAAAATTATGGCATATGATGAGCGTTTAATGCTTGTAAAAGTAGATTTTGAAACTGGCGCAATAGGTACATTACACCATCACTATCATACACAAATTACACATATACACAGTGGTGTGTTTGAAGTAGAAATTGATGGTAACAAAAAGGTTTTAAAAGCCAATGATGTATTTTTTATACCTACCGATTTGGTACATGGTGTTGTATGTATTGAAGCTGGTGTTTTGATTGATGTATTTAGCCCAATAAGAGAGGACTTTATCAAATAAAAGCAGTTGTGGTAACAACCGTGACTTTATGATATTTTTTTAAAAATTTAACGAAAACTGCCATTATGAAACATTTACGATGCTTGCTGCTGTTGCTACCCTTGATTGTAATTTCAGGTTTAGTATCAGCACAAAAAAAGGTAATCACAGGTAAAGTGATTGACGCAAAAACAGGTGAGCCATTAAGTGGCGCCAACGTGCTTTTAGAAAAATCAAAAGGGGGTATTGCTACCAAGTCTGATGGTACGTATACCATGACAATTGCCACAGGAAAAGGAAATTTAATTTTTTCTTTTGTTGGCTACACCACACAAATTATTGCAATTGGCGATAAAAATAGTATAGATGTATTGTTACAACCTATGGCTACAACCGAAACTGAAGTAGTAGTTATTGGCTATGGTACTCAGAAGCGTACAAGTGTAACAGGTGCTGTTTCTAAGTATCAGAACGAAAAATTAGACCAAGCGCCAGTTACAAGACTAGACCAAGCTTTACAAGGTAAAATCGCTGGGGTGCAAGTCCAAAATATTTCTTCCGAAGCTGGCTCTGATCCTAGAGTACAAGTACGAGGTATTAGTTCAATTAATGCAGGTCAAAGCCCTTTAGTAGTGGTAGATGGTCAACCTGTACCAGACGGTTTGGCGTTTGTTAATATGAGCGATGTGCAATCCGTTGAAGTATTAAAAGATGCGGCATCTGCCGCCATATATGGATCTCGCGGCGCAAGTGGTGTTATTTTAATTACCACCAAAAGTGGTAAGGCAGAAAAAGCGAAGTATAGCTTGAAAATGTCGTCTGGGTATAAATCGCCTTATAAGCTTTATCCAATCATGTCAAATACAGAATATACAAATATGTTGTATAAGGAAGCAGCACTTCGTTATGCAGATTCTGCTGCCTATACACTCGGATTTACGACGGCTCAATTATCTACTTTTAGTAAAAGCAAGGGTAACTTAATTACAACAGCAGAAAAAGCTGCCTATATTCTAGAAAATCAATTTTACGGCGGTGTTGCAGTAGATTGGCAAGCACTTGCTCTTAGAACTGCTAATGTAAAAAATGCTGATATTAGTATATCTGGTGGTAATAAAGATGTAAAATATTTTTTATCGGGAGCTTTTCAAGACGATCCGGGTATGATTATTCATAGTGAATACAAGCGCTATAATGTTAGAAGTAAATTGAATGCGAATTTGGGTGATAAAGTTAAATTAACCCTTAATTTAAATCCTTCTTACATGTATCGTGAACGGCCTGCTACCAATTTTACAGATTTTACAAGAATACAGCGTTACTTGCCTGCAAGAATTGATGCTAGAACCGCTGCATATGTAAATACGCTATCTACCAATAATTATACCGAGGGTGATTTTGGTCAGCCACGCATGTTTAATGATTTAGCATATAATGGGATATTACCAGATAGTAGCACATTTATTAATGCATTAGGTACGCCATTGGCCTTAAGTGCTAGTGCTAATACTTCGCCTTATTCACAAATAGAATTAGAAAAAATTACGACGAAAGATTATCGTTTACAAACCTCTTTAGACTTAACAGTTCAGTTAACTAAAAATTTGCTCTTTAAAACACAATTGAGTGCTTATATTAATTCTACAGTAGGTTTAGATTTTACAAAGAAAAATGCCAAAGCAATTGGCAATCCTAATACAGGCGTTTATACAAATAGGTTATATGTTGATTTGCTTAACGAGAATACGTTGACCTATAACAAACAAATAAAAAATCACGCTATTAATGTATTGGCTGGTTTTACAGCTCAAAAAACTAGAACCGATTTTCAGCAAATCACTGCGTCTAATTTTATAAGTGATAATATCACGGCGCTTAGCACAGGTACTACTACGCAAGATCCATCCCAAACATATAACAATACCATACCTGTAGGTTTATTGTCATATTTAGGGCGTATCAATTATAGCTTTAAAGACAAATACCTATTATCAACTAGTTTTAGAGCAGATGGGAGTTCAAAATTTGCGCCTGGCCGAAAATGGGGGTACTTCCCATCGGTTTCAGTAGGTTGGGTTGCTAGTAAAGAAAAATTTTTACAAGATGTTAATTGGGTAAATAATTTAAAATTGAGAGCTAGTTATGGTGCTGTTGGCAATAACAGAATTAACGATTTTCTTTTCCTAGATCAATTGTACCCAGCTAATTATCCAACTGGTTCAGGTACTGGTACTACTACGCAAGGATTTGTGCCATCTACATCTATTTTATCAAACCCTTATATTACTTGGGAAACAACATATTCCTTTAATTCGGGGTTAGATGCAACCTTATTTAAGAATACTATTAATTTAAGTTTGGATGTATATCAGTCTAAAACTGATAAACTTTTGCTTCAACAAGAAGCGATGGGTACAACTGGTGTATCACAATTTATTAATAATATCGGTAAAATACAAAACACTGGCATTGAGCTAGAAATTACATCAACCAATATTAGAAATAAAAATTTCACTTGGACAACTTCTGCAAATATTGCACATACTGAAAACAAAATATTACAATTAGGTAATGAAACACAGTTGTTAAATACTGGTGAAAGACAAGATGTGTATTTAAATAAAGTAGGTGGTCCATTAATTCAATATTACAACTATCAAACAGATGGCGTTTGGTTGTCTCAGGCTGATATTCTTGCGGCGCAGGCCAAGGGTTTAACGAGTACATTACCTGGCTATTTTGCACAAGGCGCACTTAAATTTAAAGACATCAATGGCGATAATAAAGTTGATGCAAACGATAGAACTGTTTTAGGAAACCCGTATCCTGATTTTACATGGGGGCTTACTAATAATTTTACCGTTAAAGGTTTTGATGTAAGCTTTACGTTTCAAGGTGTACAAGGTGGTAAATTGCTGGGTGGCGATCCATTTTATAATGAAGCAAGAAAGTACAATGCCAACTTTAACAGCAACCGTTGGATAAGCCCTAATAATCCTGGCGATGGTAAAACCCCTTATTATACAGTAGGTTATAGTAATGCTTGGACGCAAAGTGATTATATCATGAGTAATGCTTCTTATTATGCTTTACGCGAAGTATTGGTTGGGTACACATTGCCCAATAAATTAATTAATAAAGTAAAATTAAATAGTATACGTTTTTATATGTCTGGTCAAAACCTCTTTTTTCATGCAGCTAAAAATTACAAAGGTTTAAATATTGAAGCCCGAAACAATTCGGGTTCATATGCATCGCCTTTATTAGATGGATACCAACGAGGTGCTTTTCCGTTAAATAGAACAATCATATTTGGCGTGGACATTAAATTTTAAACATCATAATTTATTACAATGAAAAATTTCAAATATTTATTAATCATACTTTTTGCTGGTTTAATGTCTTGCAATAAAGAAATTGATTTAAAACCAGAATCCTATTTAACTACTGGTACTTTTTATAATAATGCTAGTGAAATCAATACAGCTTTAGTGGGTGCTTATAATGGCTTACAAAACCCCATGTATTACGAATGGCAGTTAACAGAATTAAGATCAGATAATACTGATATGGGCGTGCCAGCTAGCTCTAACACCTTTAATGCAGACCTCACTGCGTTAGATGAATTTATTCCAACCACTGGTACAGATGCTATTTTTCAGTATTGGATAAAGACGTATAATAATATAAGAAATGCGAATATCATTTTGCAGAATCTAGGTGTTAATTATGACGCCACTGCTGGTTCAATATCGCTAGGGCCAATTGGTATTTTGATCTCCGACTCTCTGCGTAAGCAATACGCTGGTGAAGCATTGGTGTTAAGAGCATATTCTTATTTTAACCTTGTTCGCTTGTATGGGGGTGTATTTTTAACTACTACGCCGTTAGCAGCAGAAGATGCCAAGAAGGTAAATCGCTCAAGTGTTGACGACATTTACAAGTTAATACAAGCAGATTTAAGTACAGCAGCAACGTATGCATCTAGTTTAAAATTTAACCAAATAACTGCGGCAAATGCTGGAAAAATGAATGCCTGGACTGCTAAAGGATTATTGGCTAAAGTGTATTTAACCCTTAATAATAAGCCTGCCGCTATTACATTATTGCAAGATGTGATTGCCAATAGTGGCTATGGCTTGCAAAGTACTTATGCCAATGTGTTTTCTATTACGAACGAAGTAAATAGTGAAATTTTATTTACTGTACGCTATAAGGCAGGTAATTTAGGGTTGGGTTCAAGCTTTGGCAACGATTTTGCCCCAATAGGTAGCAATTCATTGGTAATAAGTGGCGCAGGCAAAGGCTGGAATTATCCTACAAATGATATTGATACTGCATTTGGAACTACCACGCCAGATCCTAGAAAAGCAACCAACATGACATCATATGGCACATCGAAAATATTATATGTAAAAAAATATTTAACGCCCGTGATTACTGCAAATGATGGTGAAAGTGATTGGCCAATACTGCGTTATGCAGATATCCTTTTAATGCTAGCAGAAGCACAAGGTAATAGCCCATCAAGCTTGGCATTAATTAATCAGGTGCGAATAAGGGCTGGTGTAACTGCCTTAACACCTGCAACTGTTAACTCTATTGCAACATTTGAGCAGGCTTTAGCAAATGAAAGAAGATTAGAATTTGCTTTCGAAAACCAACGCTTCTTCGATTTAGTCCGCTTTAATAAAACAATGAGTACTATTTCTGCCGTGCAAACGCTTCAAAATCATTTTGCAAAAGAGTTTGCTAGTCATTATTCTTTATATCCTGCACCACAAGCAACACTAGCGCAATTGCAATCATATATAACAACAGATAAACTATTATTGCCTATTCCACAACATGAAATAGATACCAATACGCAACTATTAATTTCTCAAAATCCTGGATATTAAACATGTTAAAGAAACAGTGTATAATTTTTTAATGCTTTTAAAAAGTATTGCTGCTTTTAGTAGTGATATTGCCTATAATAAAGTATGGGTTGTTTTACAAAACGATATCATTAATAGAGCTAATAAGTTTATATCCCTATTGTGTATCACCATTACTGTCGATGATATAGAGAGGTCGGCAGGTGGTGTGCATGATTTTTTTCTGAGTGGGATTTTGGTGATCTAGCCCAAAGAATGTGATGTATTGGAATTACTTCCGGCCTGATATACAACTATTTTTAGTATTTGCATACCATCAAAACAACAATAACAACTTATTTAATACGTCGAGAAAATTAGGGTATTTCCACAAACGCAGCCTCTGATTTACTATTAAATTATATAATATTTAATATTAATAATTAATTAGTTATACGTGAGAAATTAATTAACTATGGAAATGATTAACTTTTTCATAATTTCTATTGTGTTGTTACAAAGCTACATTTATTCAAAAGTAACTTATGAGACAAATTATTTTATATATTTTATTCTTAATGCCACTACTAGTGTTTAGTCAAACAACTTGGCAATCATCTATAGTAAATTTTAACAGTAATGGTAAGCTTAATTACGTTTCGGATGCCAATCAAAATAGGGTGATAGATTTTAGTTATGCGGGGTACAAAAACAGCAATGTTGCTATACCATATATAGCTAATGTCATAACAACAATAACCCCAACTATTGGCGATAGAACGGGTGATATTAATAATGCAATACAATCTGCAGCTAATATAACGCCAGATGTAAATGGGTTTAGAGGTGTTATTCAATTATTAGCAGGCAACTACGAAATTCAAGGTACAATTATATTAAATGTTAGTGGAATAGTATTGCGAGGTGCTGGTAGTGATATTAATGGTACAGTATTTACAGCAACAGGCGATGTGCCACACCAACGTATAGTTTTACTAGCCGGCGGTGGCACTAATGTCGCTTGGGTAAAAGCAGGGTCTAAAAGCAATATTACCACACCATTTGTACAGGTTGGTTCAATGTTTTTTGATGTAGCAAGTACAGCAGGGTTTTCAGTTGGCGATGCAATAATTATATATCATCCATCATCTAGTGCTTGGATTGCTGCAGTTGATAATGGCGGGGTGGCAACTGCAGCGCCATGGACCGCAGGCTCAATTGATATTCAGATGAACAAAATGATTACTGCAATTAATGGTAATACTATTACTATAGAGTCACCAATTACAAACCATCTAAATATGTCACTATCCCAATCATATATTTATAAGGTTAATAAAGCAACTACAAAGTCGTTGATTGGTATTGAAAACTTGCGAATAGATATTCAAAACTGGACAAATGAAACCTTGGATCAAAACCATGCATGGGAAGCATTGGAAATGGATGATATTGAAGATTCTTGGGTAAAGAATGTAGTGGCCTTACATTTTGGGCAATCTGGGTTTAAGACTGGCACCGCCACTCGTATCACTTTTGATGGTTGTCAGGCACTAGTACCAGTTGCCACATTAACGGGTTCTCAAAGAGATAATTTTCAGGCATATCTATATTCATCCAACATATTATTTACAAAATGTTTTGCTTCAAAAGCACGCCATGCTTTTGAAGTAAGCGGCACATCCTCTGCCACGAGTGTTGTATTTACTAGATGTAAATCGGAAGATGGTACGAATCCTAGTGAAGGACATTTCCATTGGCCAACAGCTATTTTGTATGATTGTTTTAGAGATTCTACTACCCAAACCGATGTTGTTTTGGGTGTATACAATAGGGGAAGTTACGGGACAAATCATGGTTGGGCAGCAGCACATTCTGTAGTTTGGAACTGTGATTTAAGAAGACCAACAACACCATACGGGGTAGTTATTTGTCAACAGCCACCTACCGCTCAAAATTTTGTAATTGGGGGTTATGGTCAAGCAAATTTGGCAGGTGCCATTCCTTTTCCGCAATATCCTTTGGGTTATGTTGAAGGGTTTAATAGTACTAATAAATTAATTCCTGAGTCATTATTTGAACAACAACTTGTAGAGCGTTTAAATAATTTATTACCTGTAGAATTAATTAATTTAAATGCAACCACTACATCAAATGCTGTATTACTTTCTTGGCAAACGCTTAATGAAATTGGTAATAATTCTTTTTACGTTGAGCAGAGTTTAAATGGGATAGATTTTAAAACAATTGGGCAGATAAGAGGTAACGGTACTACAACCAATTTATCGAAATACAATTTTGAGGATACTAATCCGATTAATGGACTTAATTATTATAGACTTAGGCAAGTAGATAACAATGGTAAAATAAACTTCAGTAAAGTTATAGTAGTTAAATTTTCGAATAGCTTTTTTATGGTTTTAACTACGTTGGTTCACGATTACGTGGTAGTAAAGGTTAATGAAGATTCAGAGACTACGATCATGTTTTTTAATGAAAATGGGCAACAAGTTTTTACAGGTAAAGCTAGAGGTCAACAACAATTTGATATATCAAAATTATCATTAGGTATGTATATCATAAAAACAACTACTGGTAAAGAAGGTCGGTTTGTAAAACAATAAAATCAATTATGAAAAAAATCAGCTCAACTATTATTTTTTTAACACTAGCAGTAGTTGCTTTTGCCCAGCAAACAAGCAAGCCTAATATTCTTTTTATTGCAATAGATGATTTGAAACCGGTGTTGGGATGCTATGGCAATACACAAATCAAAACTCCAAATATTGATCGTTTAGCAGCGATGGGGACTGTTTTTTTGAGTAACTATTGTCAACAAGCAGTTTGTGGTCCAACACGGGCTAGCCTTATGACGGGCAAACGACCTGACTACACGAAAGTTTGGGATTTAAAAACCCCAATGCGAGATGTGAACCCAGATATTTTAAGCTTGCCACAATATTTAATAACGCAAGGTTACAGTACACAGGGTATTGGTAAGGTTTACGATCCTCGCAATGTTGATAAAGAGTTAGACAAGCCATCATGGAGCATTCCTTATTATAAAACGGATAAAAAATACTATGATCCAGCATTTGGCGAGCCAGTATTAAACGCGTATCAATTACCCGAAACAAAAAGAGTAGCAGAACAATATTTAAAAGAGGCTAGTGAAAAAGGGATGAGTAAGTCAGAAGCTCGAGAATATACAATTACTAAAATAAAACCTTCTGTTGAAAGTGCAGACGTACCTGATAATGCCTACAACGACGGAGCCAATGTTTTACAGTCGCAAAATATTTTAATAGCATTAAGTAAATCTAACAAGCCCTTCTTTTTTGCAGTAGGTATCGCAAAGCCGCATTTACCTTTTGTAGCACCAAAAAAATATTGGGATTTGTATAAGCGTGACGAAATGCCTGTGGCCGAGTATCAAGAAAAATCCAAAAATTCTGTGGATATGGCCTACCATAATTCAGGTGAAATAAGAGCCTACACAGATATTCCACCATTAACTTCTTTTACAGATCAAAAAGATTTTGGATTAACGCTGCCAATAAATAAACAGAAAGAATTAATTCATGGATATTATGCTGCAGTTTCTTATGCAGATGCGTTAGTAGGAAAGTTGCTAAAGACACTAGACTCATTGGGCTTAACTAAAAATACAGTAATTGTTTTATGGGGTGATCATGGCTGGCATTTGGGTGATCATAACCTTTGGTGTAAGCATACCAATTTTGAACAAGCAACCCATTCGCCGTTAATTATTGCTGCACCTGGCATGAAGCCAGGTAAAACCAATTCTATAACCGAGCACCTAGATATTTTTCCAACATTGTGCGATTTAGTGGGGGTTAAAATACCTGAAATTATTGATGGCAAAAGTCTTGTGCCAATTAT
>JAYWCY010000190.1:0-7040 GCA_043780175.1 Chitinophagales bacterium | reverse complement strand
ACAACTTCTCGAACAACTCAACGACCTTATCAACTGGATTATTATTAAATGTAGGCTGGTAGTTTATTTGGTTTGTACCATGGTCTGCTACCGAATAATTGCTTTGCAAATTATAAATCGTCTTTTCCTCACTAAAGTTTTTAATAAACTCAACAGATACACCAAGCCCCTTTGCCAACTTATCCAAAGTTTCATCCACAATAAATTCACTTTGTTCTAGCTTGCTAATATTCTGTTGGCTCATACCTGTAATATCTGCAAGGGTCAATTGTTTCATGCCCAATATTTCACGGGTTCTTTGCACATTTCTACCCAAGTGTACAGGGCTTTTTTCTATTGGTTCGGTAGCTAGCATAATAGCAAATTTATACAGTTTAAGTCAGTGGTAAATATATACCGTTCAGTGGTATTTTACCACTATAATAATACAAATAAAAATCACTTGTTGGCTACTGTCGTTTTGTTGCAAACTCTCCCCAAACCTCAAACCCAAAACCGCCATAAACTTTCGCACACCTGCCTCATTATAACATCCCTAAATGCGTATGCTTAAACGAATCCGTATATTTTAAACCATAGCCCATGGTTCTATCAAAACTTGAATGCCCATATAGCAATAAGCCAATAGCTTCTAATGGCTTATTGTGTAATACCAACCCTACTATGATGATAACAATTGCGGTTAACTTATGGTGAAGCAGATTATACGCATAAGCACCCACTTTGGGGTTGATGAGATAACACAACATTGAAATATCTGGACTAAAAAATAATAATAGCCACCAATACCAAGCAATGCCTGTATCTAATAAATAAATCGCGAAACAGGCGATGGCGGTTTGTGCAGCTTCTTCTAAAATGAGTAGCTTTTTCATGTGGTTTTATTTTACACAAAACTGCACACATGTCATTGCTTAATCCGTTAACAAAAGATAAGAAATTATTTCCCTCTCGAAAGTCTGCCTCTGATTCTACTTAGGCTGATGGGCGTAATGCCTAAGTAATTAGCGATATAATGTTGTGGAATTCTTAGCAATATTTTTTGCTTATTTCTACTTGCCAATAATTTCAAGTAGCGCTCTTCGGGTGTATCCATCAGAAGGCTTGCCATTCTATCTTCTAGTCCTGCAGCTAAATATTCTGCCATTTTTCTGCCAAATGTTTCCCAAACTTTTTCTTGCTGAAACAGTGTTTTTAAAGTATTGTAATTAAATACGAGTAATTTACAATTGTCTAACGCCTCAATAGTAATTTTAGAGGGTGTGTTATTAATACAGCTGATGTAGCTACTTACTAAATTGTTCTCAAAATAAAAATAAGTGGTCACTTCTTTGCCAGTTGTTGTGGTATAAAACTGTCGCATCGTACCTTCAAGCATAAAACCAATGCGCTTTTCTTGTGCACCTTCTTGTATAAAACAAGCATGTTTTGCAATTGTAATTTCATTGCAATGCGGATACAATAGCTGCCATTCTTGGTCAGTAAGTAGTACAAATTGATGAATGAGTTGCCTAAGTGGATGCATATACGCTATTGTTATTGTCTACCATTCCGCCCTTGCAGTTGGGCTTACGCTTAAATCTGTAAAAGCCCCAGCTAAATATTTGTAGTAAGCGGTAATGGCAATCATGCCTGCATTGTCGGTACAATATTCAAACGCTGGTATATGCGTTTGCCAGCCCTTTTTTTCGCCCATATCTTTCAGGGCTTGTCGTAAGCCACTATTGGCACTGACGCCTCCAGCAATGGCAATATTTTTAACCCCCGTTTGCAGTACGGCTTTGCTTAGTTTTTTGAGTAAAATAGTAATAATGGTATGCTGTATTGAGGCACATAAATCGTTCAGGTTGGCTGCTATAAAACCGGGTTCTTGCTTTTGTAAAAAGTAGAGTATGGATGTTTTTAAACCACTAAAACTAAAGTTGAGTTCGGGTATTTGTGGTTCTGCAAATTTAAATGCCAATGGATTGCCAAGCTTAGCATATTGATCTACCAATGGGCCACCAGGATAGGGTAGGCCAAGCAGTTTGGCACTTTTATCAAAGGCTTCACCAGCAGCATCGTCAATGGTCTGCCCAATAACTGCTAAGTCTAACGGTGATGTTGCTAATACAATTTGCGTATGACCACCACTTACCGTTAAGCATAAAAAAGGAAATGCAATGGGCGCTGTAAAGCTGCCATCGGGTAATTGTTGTGGAATAATATTGGCCAATACATGCGCCTGCATGTGATGCACTGCAATCAAAGGCTTATCTAATGCAAGGGCCAGACTTTTGGCAAACTGTGTACCTACTAATAGGCTGCCTATTAAGCCAGGGGCTTGTGTAAATGCAATGGCATCAATATCGTGAATAGTGAGTGGTGAGTGGTGATTATTTGCAGCTTGTTTAATGGCGGCATCTACTACTGGTACAATGTTTTGCATATGTGCACGGCTAGCCAATTCTGGTACTACGCCACCAAATTTTTCGTGTACCGTTTGGTTAGCAATAAAATTCGATAATATCTTACCATCCACACATATAGACGCAGAGGTTTCATCGCAAGAAGATTCGATAGCTAGAATTACAGCCCCCCCGCCCCCCAAAGGGGGGATTTTGGAAGCGGATAAATTATTATTTAAAATGTCAAACATGAAATCTATAAATCAAGGTTTTAAAATTCCCCTTTTGGGGGACTGAGGGGGCTATTTCGTTCGTATTGCCACTACAGGATCCATTTTAGCAGCAATACGTGCTGGTATAATGCCTGATAAAACCCCTAACACAATGCATAAACTCAGTGCAAGTATCACAATATTAGGTGCAATATAAATAGGGAATGGCAAAATGGTACTTAGTATTTTGGTTAAAATCCATACAAATGCCAGCCCTATTAAACCACCTATAATACATAAGAATGCACTTTCTATTAAAAACTCAGTGAGTATGGTTTTACTCTTGGCACCAATGGCTTTTTTTAGGCCTATTTGGCTGGTTCTTTCTCGCACCGTTACAAACATAATATTGGCTACGCCAAATGCGCCTACCACCAAGCTTAACCCTGCAATAGCCCACCCACCAAGGTTAATAGAACCAAATAACGATTCTGTGCTATCAGCAAAAGAACTGATATCATTTAGGCTGAAATTATCTTCTACCGATGGGCTTAGACGCCTTATTTGTCGCACCACACCAGTTAATTCATCTTGAAGCGCTTTGGTAGTGACCCCTTCTTTGCCTTGAATTAAAATAGACGGTTGCGAATTATCGGCCTCGTAAATACTTGTAAAATATTGGTAAGAGGTAATGGCTGAATTATCAAAATCAAAAATATTCACCAGCGATTGCCCTTGCTTTTTTAACACTCCTACAATTTCCAATTTTCTACCATTGTAGGTCAATTCTTTGCCCACGGCATATTCTGGCTTGCCATACAATTGGCTGGCTACTTCGCTACCTATTACTACTGAAGGTGTGCCTCTATCAAATTCACCACTAGAAATATATCGGCCATTTTCCGTTTCTAAAGATTGTATTTTACTAAAATCTTCCGATGTGCCAAAGAAAGTCATACCGGTTAATACATTATCTCGATAACTGGCATTGCCGCGTCCTCTGCACAAAAAAGCCATATTACCTGTAAGATAAGATTTGGCTTTTATAAATTGCATTTCTTCATATTTGGGCACGGGCCTATTGGCATATTTCCACCAAGGGTAATCGTTACCGCCGCCATATTGCCATTTATCTAAATACAAACTATTAGAGCCAATAGATTTTAAATCGCCTTGTACCTTCCGCTTTAAACTATCCACCGTAGCCAATACACCAATAATGCAAAATATACCAAACGTAATACCTAATAGAGATAGGCTGGTACGTAGTTTATTAGCTTTTAACTCTTGAAAAGCCATTTTAAAACTGTTCCAAAGAATGGTCAATAATTTCAGCATGGCGTAAAAGTAATTAATGAGTAGCATTTACAAGGGCAAAATCTTAACATATAGCATCAAAGGATAAAAAGTAAACATTGTAAAAACTAGGTGTACTAAACTATCTGTATGCGGATGTGTTAAAATGAGACATTACATTTAGCCCATGATTTGTACCTTAACCATTGTTCGCTACCCAAAATACCTTGGCTTTGTTGGCATCTTGTCAATGGCAATATTTCATGTTCCATTATTTCTTAGCAAAAGAATTAGCTTTTACAAATTAATGGGCTGTGGTAAAAATGGCACATTTGATAAATCACCCGATTGGCGACAATGGGCAGTGTTGATGGTAGATAGTAGTCAATGGTCAATGGTAAATGGTCAATGGCCAAGATCACAAAACACAGAACACAAAACTCAAAACCCCCAACTCCCAACTCCCAACTTTCTTCAACGCTGGTTCAAACTTTTTCACGCAGAAGTTCTCACCATTGTGCTACAACCAATAGAAAGTCATGGTACTTGGGATGGTAAAACGGTATTTGGTAACTTGCCCAAACAAACAGATTATGAAGGTATCATTGCAGTGCTGACAAGAGCAACCATCCGCCTAAATAAACTAAAAAGTTTTTGGGGCAATGTAGATGCGGTTGCTGGCCAAATGCTTGGTGCCAAAGGGTTTATTACCTCGTTTGGTATTGGCGAAGTGCCATTTATCAAGCAAGCCACGTTTAGCATTTGGGATAGTAAAGCCGACATGAAAAACTTTGCTTACAACTTGCACCAACATAAAGATGTGATTAGAAAAACACATAAAGAAAACTGGTATAGCGAGGATATGTTTACACGTTTTATACCCATTGCTTGTTATGGTACAATTAACGGTGATAAACCTTTGGCGGGAAAACTGTAAATTGCCATCGTTATTATGCACCATTGCACCACCATATCATTTTTAACTGCACATTTTGCTTGGATGTATCGAGGGTTAAATGCTATGCCCGATTACTGACGAAGTATTAGTTTGGAGTTTGTAGTTTAATAGTTTGGTTTTTAATCATTCACTTTTCATAATTCATAATTCATAACTCATAATTTAAAAAATTATGTCAAACATATCTGTTACCTCAGAAGTAGGTACGCTTAAACGTTTATTAGTACACAGCCCAGACAGTGGCTTGGGTAAAGTAGTACCTTCAAAAGCCCAGGATTGGTTGTTTGAGGATATTGTACATCTGGATACGATTCGTAAAAATGAATACGATTATTATACTAAAATCTTACTCTACTTTCTTGATCCAGAAAAGATAAAAGGTAAGTTGGCTGCCATTGATTCTGAAGAAGCCAATCGGTCTTTCTATAAGCCAGATCATGATGATTTTTTTAAGAGTGATAAAGTAATAGAACTACAATGGTTATTGGCTGAAATTTTAGAAGATGCCAATATTAAAACCGAGCTAGTATCTTCGGTTTGTGCTATTGAAGGGTGTACCTATGCTACACAAAACATACTCTTGCATTATTCAGCAAAAGAATTGGCGAAAACCTTTGTATCAGGCACTTCTAGCGAAAGGCAATTACTATTTGCACCCATACCCAATTTTATTTTTACACGAGATATTGGCATCACTATTAACAACTATGTGCTACTAAACAAGCCTGCAAAAAAGGCAAGAACAAGAGAAGCGCTATTGGCAAAATATATCTTTTTTAACCACCCATTATTTGCAGATTATAAAGACAATATTATAGAGCTGAGCGATAGCCAATACAGCTTTTTATTACCTAAAGAAGATGATGATAAAAAAGTGACTTTAGAAGGCGGCGATATTATGGTGGTGAGTGATAAGCATTTGTTGGTAGGCGTTAGTGAACGTACCACATCTGAAGCGGCAGTAAAGATCACAAACACCATGTTTGATCTGGGCATTGTAGAGAAAGTAACCATCGTAAAAATTCCTAAAAAGCGAGATTATATGCACATTGATACCGTGTTTACACAGGTAAAACGCAATGTGTGGGTAATGCTGGGCAATTTTTCTCGCAAAGCAGTAAAACATGAAGATGAAAACGCCATTGAGCGCATTTTGGAAATTAAGAAAGAAGAGAAGATCAAGATTTTACAGTTTCATAAAAATAATCCCGGTAACACCATCAGCTTTGATAGCTTGGAAGATTTGTTAGTAGATATTAGCAAGACAGATTTGCAATGCGAGGAAGAGGTGAAAATTATCTTTAGCGGGAATAATGAATTTCCTTACAGTGCTAGAGAACAATGGACAGACAGTTGTAATTTATTAGCGCTAAAAGAAGGCGTTGTATTAGGTTATGATAGAAACGATAAAACCACACAAGCCTTTAAAGACAATGGTTTTAGTGTGATTGATGCGAAGGATTTGATAGCCCATTTAGAAGCTGGCACCATGGATGTCGCTACAATTACTGATACGATTATTCTAATGCCTTCGGCGGAATTATCAAGAGCAAGAGGTGGCTTTCATTGTATGAGTATGCCGTTGTTGAGGGAAGGGTTGTGAGTAGTCAATTAGCCGCCATTCGAAATATTATGACAAAAAGAAAAATTAGATGCTATAAGAAATTCGCTAATGTATTTCAAGGGGTTTATAACTATTTAGTTTATTGTCTTGTGCAAGATGGATGGTCAGCCTTTTCATTAGTTACGTGCATTAAGTGTGGTGAAATATTTGTAATTGATTTAGAGAATCCAAAAACATTTGAGAAGTCAATAAACGAAATAGCAAGTACAAATACTTGTCCAAATTGTAATTCTTTTTTAAGAGATACTTTAAGCAAATATCCAAAATCGATTAAGCTGCCAAATGGTAAAATAGGAAGTTTTATTCCTCAAAATATTATACCAAAAGATGAAGACACCTTTTTAATTGAGTTTTATGAAATTATTCCTTAGAGGTATTATCACTGACCTGCCGTATTTTATGTAACACAAAATTCTTCAAATCATTCCTTTCATTACAATCATTTAATCACAATTTCATGACTTCTCATCTCTTAATGATACGCCCTGTGCAATTTGCTTATAATGCTGAAACGGCTGTAAACAATAGCTTTCAGGTGGCAAGTAACGATGCATCGGTGCAAG
>JAYWCY010000189.1:0-3596 GCA_043780175.1 Chitinophagales bacterium | reverse complement strand
AAATGCCTACCGTGCCTTTACCAAATTTTGCCAATAAAATATTTACCATTACAGATTATGGTGCTGTGGCCGATGGTAAAACCTTAAACACAGAAGCCTTTGCAAAAGCCATTACAGCTTGTTCATCAGCAGGTGGTGGTCAAGTAATTATTCCTGCTGGCACATGGCTAACTGGTCCTATAGAGTTAAAAAGCAATGTAAATCTTCATACAGAAAAAAATGCAATGGTACAGTTTACGACCGACCATACACAATACCCAATGATAAAAGCAGGGCCAGGCAGTACTAAGCTGGTGCCCGCTTCGCCCATTTATGGTTATGCACTTACCAATATTGCCATTACTGGTAGCGGCACATTTGATGGTGCGGGTGATACTTGGCGCCCTATAAAAAAATCTAAAGTGAGCTCATCAGTTTGGAACAATGCCATTACTGGTGGCGGTTCTATAAGCGCAGATGGCAAAGTATACTGGCCAGATAGAACGATGATGGCAAATGATATTCGCCCTTATATGTTGTATTTAGTAGGTTGTAACAATATTTTGGTAGAAGATGTTACGCTACGCAACTCGCCTAAGTTTGTTTTTTATCCTACAAAATGCACAAATCTTAGCATTATAGGTGCTAATATTTATAACGATTGGTGGGCGCAAAATGGCGATGGTATCGATATTAGCGCTTGCAAAAATGTAGTGATTTATAAAACCATTGTTAGTTGCGGCGATGATGGCATTTGTATGAAAAGTAGTGGTACACCCGATACAAAAGATAGTGCCAATTTAAGCAATATACTAATTGCAGAATGTACTGTTTATAGGGCGCATGGCGGTTTTGTAATAGGTAGTAATACCGATGGTGGCATGAAAAATATTTATGTAACCAAATGTAATTTTATTGGTACTGATATTGGTGTACGCATTAAAAGCAACGCTGGTAGAGGTGGGTGGGTGCGAGATATATTTGTAACAAATATTTACATGAAAAGTATTATAAACGAAGCTATTTTATTTGATACTTACTACGATGATGTACCCGCTGGCAAAACAGCCGGAGCTACTCCAAATGCTGGCGACAAAGTACCTGACTTTAGAAATATCTACCTTGATAATATTATATGTGAAGGTGCTGCAACAGCCATCAGCATTACTGGCTTACCAAACATGACGGTTAAAAATATTTACTTCGAAAACATGACGCTTACTGCCAAAAAAGGGTTTGTAAGTAAAAATGCAGAAGACATTTATTTAAAGCATGTAACCATCAATGCTAGCAAACCCATTTACGATACCAATGGTTGTAAAAATATTAGTGTGGCTGAGTAATAGGTAAAAATTTAAACAATAAGAAATCTCCAAGGTATATGTCTTGGGGATTTCTTATTTTAAAGAGCATGTTTATTTAAGTGTTAATAATAATATTACAACAATAGCAGCTAACCCAGCAAAGCCAAACCATATCCATTTTATTAATTCTCTGTCATCATCTTTTAAAAACAAATAGCCAATTAATAATGCTATAGGTCCTAATAATATGCCTTTACATAACCAGCTTATTTTCGTTAACACATTTGGCTCATCGTGTTTACTATATGTTTTAAGCAAGTTTTTTGCACGTCTTTGATTGACTTTAAAAGCTAATTTTTCAAACACATTAAGCCTATTACCTCTTAACTCGCCATAATTTTCTACAGTCATACTGGCAAAAGCTTTCATCTGTGCCATACGCAGCTGGTCAGTTATTGATAGTTGCTTCTTAGGTGTTTCTGAAGCGGTTGTATTATTGTTGGTAGCACTTGGTAGTACTGCCGCAAATGCACCATAATTAAATACTAGCAGCATTACAAGAATAAATAGTTGTTTACTTTTTTTCATTGAGTTAGTTTGGTTAATTGTTATTGAAAGGATTTTTAGTGCTGCTAATATATTATCTTTTAAACTTTTTTTTAATATTTAGAGCATTCCATGAAAAAAAACTCAAATCATCAATCAGCTTTGATTTCGTCTTTAATGTGATTCTCCTAGATTGACATTTACCTAGCCTAAGCAGCAATGCTTTATTTACTTACCTCTTATATTCGTTAGTATTATTTTAACAGTATACCTACTATAAAAATTGTATAGATACTGTTAATCTGTTAGTTTTGAAGTATTGACTATGAAGCGGATAATTATATTAATCATATTAGTGATAGTAGGTTTTTCGGCCAAAGCTACGCACATTGCTGGGGGCGAATTATATTATCAATATATTGGGCCTGGTGCTGCCGCAAATACAGATAGTTTTAGAATTAGTATGCGGTTGTTTAGAGAATGTACATCTGCTGGCGCACCATTAAATGGCGAATCGGTAAATATTGGCATTTATAATACAACCGATTTAAATAAGGTAACAACACTTACGCTTGCACAACAATTTGCTAGTAGTGCACCCGTAATACAAAATACGCCTGGTATTAATCCTTGTTTAACTGGCAACCCTACCGCTTGTTATCAATTAGGTACTTATAGTGCAACTATTACTTTACCTCGTTCGGCAGCTGGCTATACACTATCGTGGATACGCTGGAGCCGCACCGTATTACAAAATGTGATTGGCTCTGCTGTAGGTGCCACATTTACTACACAAATACCTGGTACCACCCAATTGCCTACAGGCAATAATAGCAGTCCACAATTTGTGATAAAAGATACCACTATTGTATGTAGACAAACCAATTTCAAGTTGGATTTTAGCGCAGTAGATGTAGATGGTGATTCATTGTCTTACAAGTTTGCACCTGCTTTTGACGCAGGTGCTGGAAATGTTACTAACTCGCCAAATCCAGCGCCGCCGAGTGTACTTACTTTACCAAATGTTAATTATTCATCGCCATATTCTGGTATATTTCCTCTAGGTAACTCGGTTACTATTGATCAAGCTACTGGTCTTATTAGTGGTTTGGCACCAGCTACTGGTAAGTATGCTGTTTGTGTAATTGTAGAAGAGTGGCGTAATGGCATATTACTAAATAATCATAGAAAAGATTTTATTTTAAACATTGCAGACTGTTCTATCTCTGGTGCGTCATTAAACCCAAGCTATTTAAACTGTAACGACTTAACATTTACGTTTACCAACCTATCTCCTGCATCAAATATTGTGAGCTATTTATGGACATTTGGCGAACCAACAAGAGGTACATTAGATACTTCATCGTCACCCATAGCAAAGCATACTTATAAAGATACAGGTGCGTATACTGCCAAGCTGAAAGTAGTTGCATCTGGCGGTTGCGTAGACTCTACCACTACCCAAGTGAGTGTATTTCCAGGCTTTGTAGCTAATTTTAAAGTAACGGGTAGCTGCTTAATTAATCCATATCAATTTACAGATTTAACCGTTAGTAAATATGGCTTGGTAAATAGCTGGACTTGGAAATTTGGCGAAACGACCGTTACCACTGATACGTCTACTTTACAAAACCCTACGTATCAATATCCACTTACGGGCAGTAAAACGGCAACACTATTGGTAAAAGATTCCAAAGGTTGCCAATCTAGCTTTACGCAAACCACAAACGTACCCGATAAACCTGCTATCAACTTACCTTTTAGAGA
>JAYWCY010000188.1:0-8160 GCA_043780175.1 Chitinophagales bacterium | reverse complement strand
CATCCGCAGGATCATGAAGGGAAAGCCGTTATCCGCCAAACAAAATCATCAAATAAGTAGCGGCTATCATGCGGCCCCGGTGTGGCCTCTGGGTGATATTGTACGCTAAACGCTGGCTTATTTTTTAAACGAATACCCTCAATGCTATTATCGTTTAGGTTTAAGTGTGTTACTTCAATATTATCGTGGTTTTTAACTGCCACTGGATCTACGCCAAAACCATGATTTTGCGTAGTAATTTCACATCTACCAGTCATAATATTTTTAACTGGATGATTTAAACCTCTGTGACCATGGTGCATTTTAAACGTAGGAATATCATTTGCCAAAGCCAATAATTGGTGACCTAAACAGATCCCAAACACTGGTTTATCTTCTTGTAAAATAGCTTTAATAGTTGTTACTGCATAAGGCATTGCCGCAGGATCGCCAGGACCATTTGAAATAAAATAGCCATTTGGGTTAAATGCTTTTAAGCGAGCCAAAGATGTTTTAGCAGGATGTACTCTTATATGTGCACCACGTGCTATCAAGCAATTTAATATATGTTTTTTCACACCAAAATCTAATACCGATACTTTTAAACTAGAATTTACATCGCCTAATTCGTATTCTTCTTTTGTACTTACCGTACTAGCTAATTCTAAACCATCCATATTAGGGCAATCTGCAAGTTGTATTTTCAACTGCTCAACATCTAAAATTTCAGATGAAATGATGCAGTTCATAGCACCTTTTTCACGCACATGTGCTACTAAAGCTCTGGTATCAATGTCTTCTATGGCTACAATTTTATTCTCAACTAAGTATTTATTTAGCGAGCCAGTTGCTTGAAAACGGCTGAATAATTCTTCTAAATTTCTAGCTATCAACCCACTTATTTTTACCGTATCGCTTTCTACATCGGTTGGTTTTACACCATAATTACCAACGTGTACATTGTTCATAATTAATACCTGACCAGCATAACTTGGGTCTGTAAATACTTCCTGATAGCCCGTCATACCAGTGTTAAAGCAAATTTCGCCAGTAGTTGTGCCTACCAAGCCAAACGCTTTACCATGAAAAACATGCCCGTCGGCCAGAACTAAAATTGCAGGTTGTTGTGTAGTAGCCATGTATGATTTGTAATTTACGATTTGTGATTTGTGGTTTTTTATGATAGCTGAGTATCATTAAATCCAACATCCTTTCGATTGTGCCAAATTTTTGCAAATTAAGCCCGATATTTTTAAACTATGCTTATTTAAGTTTAAAACTTATACCCAAAGGAAGAAATTGATAGGTAAATAGCCTGAAACAGATATAATATAATTAGGTTTTCTATAGAAGAAACTAGTTACATTGCGATTGATAGTAAATAATAATATTTTATTTATGGCTAAAAGTTTACATGAAGTAATGATTGAAAAATCGGAAGAAGGACTAATGAATTATTTAGACGATTTCAACAAATATACAGCCGAAGCAATCATTGCAGCAGTTGAAGAATTGAAAAAGAGAGGTAAAAATTTTTCAGATTCCGAGCTTGATGACATTGAAATAAAAATTAAAGCAAGAAAAGAGGCAGAACTTGATGAGGAAGGATTATTTATATCGAATTCATGGAAAAAAGATATTGTGACTGACCTCGAGGCTCCGTTACTATATTCTAAAGGAGCAATAAGATTTTTATCAATATTATTTAGTGTAATTTTTGGCGCCGTACTTCTTTCTATTAACATCAAAAACAAAAAAGGCAAGTGGATAGTAATAAGCTTTGGAATTATTTACTCGGCTATCACTATCGTAATCGTGAATTTATTACCTCAAAACACCTTTGGAGTTCTAGTTCTTAATTTGGCAGGAGGACTTGGACTAACAACAACTTTCTGGGACAAATTCGTCGGTAAAGGCACAAAGTATAGAGCTAAACCTATTTGGATTCCATTATTAATATCGCTTATTATTACGATTCCTATAATTTTTTTATTAATCTACAATCCGTAAAAACTAGTGCTTAAAAAGCTCAGCAAAACCTGTAGTTCCACAAATGCTATCAAGCCGCTTTTAGCAACAAAAAGTAATACAATATCATCATGAAACTGTAAATTTAGTTGAGCAAAACAGCAACACCAGATAATTACACAATCTAAAAGTATAAAAATGGCACAAATTAATCCTTACATCCACTACAATGGCAATGCAGAAGAAGCATTCACGTTTTACAAATCAGTATTTGGTGGCGAGTTTACAAAATTTGTTCGTTTCAAAGATTTTTCAAGTCCCGAATTTATAATGCCCGACCATGAAGCCAATAAAATGATGCATATTGCCTTGCCTATTGGTAAAAGCAATGTGTTAATGGGTAGTGATGTACCTGAAATTCTGGGACAAGTCAATGAGAGCGAAAACAGGAGCAAAATTTCTATCAGTGTAGAAAGCAAAGAAGAAGCCAATCAATTATTTAACGGCCTTTCAATTGGTGGAAAAGTTGAAATGCCTATTGCTGACAGCCCCTGGGGTTCGTATTTTGGCATGTTTAGAGACAAATATGGTATTGAATGGATGGTTGATTTTGACCCAACAAACACTAGTTTGTAAGTAGTGCTTAGAAGTTGTTTCATGATTAGCTTGTAGCCTCTATTAGCCAAGCAGGACTAACTAATGAGTAAGATATCTGCTTCGGTTGACAGCATTAGATTTAAAGGGGAATTTTTTATTTGAATATAAAATTTCGGTATAACCAAACAATTAAAAATTCAAAAGACATTAAAGGCTATCAACCAGCTTCCCGTAGATAAAGCAGAAGAAATTTCTGATCTTGCAGATTTTATTACAAAGCGTTATGAGGAACATCGTTTGACAACAGGAATTCAACAATTAACAACCAATAGTCAGACTTTTGACTTTCTAAAAGAGGAAGCGGACTTAAAAGAATTGCATACTGCCTAAAGGTGACCTTGTATTAATAACTTTCCTCATTACTGATTTAAGTGGCAGCAAGCTTAGACCTGTAGTTGCTGTTGCTCAAACAAATCTTGACCTAAACGTTTGTTTTATCATGACAAATCGAGGGGCAAGAGCAAACAGATATTTTACTAAATCCTAATAAAACATACGGATTGAAAGGGATATCACTTATTCGTCTTAGCAAAATTGCAACCCTAGACAAATCAGTATCTAAATGACTTTTGGGGAGACTAAACTAAAAAGAATTTTCAGAATTAAATAGTAAACTCAAACTGTTGTTTCAGTTACCCTAACAAAACCCCAATAAGAGAAAATAAGTTTGCTACACGTATTGGAGTTAACATCGTAGCAATAGTCAATAACTCATTTCGCTCTTATATAGCAATGATAGATTCTACAGCCGCAGTGTTCAACGCAACTACAGCTAAATAGTACCACAACGCTCGTTACATCAAAACAAAAAAGTCACAAATTTTACAGCGCTTATAATTATGTTAAGGCGCTAAACTGACTCTTACACTTAACCCTGCCCTTGTGCTGATGGTAGGCGCAGAGGTTGAAATATATGGTGTTACTCGCCGCTGATCAAAGAAGAACTTCAAATTGATTTTTTTGTTCAATACATAGTCAATTGATGGCTGGATGGTCACCACTTTTTGACCACCAGTACCATAGGCATTTTGCTGATCAAGGCGGCTATTGCTGGTTGCATCGTTGCGTACACCTAGGTCTAGCTTAAAGCTTAAATCATTGTCTAGCTTGGTGTTTTTCATAAACGGCAGTTTAAATGGTAAGCGCAATCCTTTTACCCGATAACCACCCCCAATAATAATTTCTGAACTATTGGTTTCGCTTAGCTGATAGTCAACAAGACTTAAACTTAACTGACGGCTTTTGTTGTACATGAACTTTAGGTTCAATTGTTTGGTAGTAGTAATTTCTATCCCTAAAAGCGGTCCAAAATCTTCTTTAATAGTAATATTTGGTAGCAAAAAGAACGGAATATAGTTACCACTTACTGTGTCTATAAATTGTGGCGCACCAAGATGCAACGGATCGTAATAGTTTAAAGCACTAGTGAAACTATTCATGCTTAGCTCACCTTTGTAACTATGCGTTAAGGTAATACTAGTGAAGGTTTTAGACAAGGATGGTAATTTAGATAAGCCTGTATAAGTTAATCGCCAATTTGGTTTTGGCAAAATACTTCTAAATGGATTGTTTTTAATATTACCATTATTTTGGCTAATTAAACCCACTGAATTTGGGTCTTTACCAGTGTAAGCAGCCAAGAAAGCTGGTATCAGTACATCTTGCGAATAACGACCATATCCTTTTGCATAACCATCTGCATTTACCTGACCCGTGTAGTAAGGATTTGCGGATGCAACTCGTTGCGAAATAATGAGACGATTGTTTTCAAATTGTCTGAAGGTAGCTGAAACTTCGTTAGGATTACTGCTTTTAAATAGCGTACCAAATGAAATATAAGATACATTAAAACCACCACTGGCGTAGGGACTTAAATGTTGCTTCTTACCAAGGTTATTGTTGATGGTATCTTTAAATAATTCTGAATATTCTTTACTGAAACTTTTATCTAAATTAAGATCTATGATAAATTCTCGTATTGGCTCTAACTGGGCTGTAAAATTGAGTGTTTGTTGGAAGTTTTGGCGATAAAATTCGTTGAAAGAACTATCACGGGATATAACACCTTTGGCAGCTTTTTGGTTTAACCAAGTAGTATCTGGCTGACGGCCAAAAACATAATCTAAGCCTGGCTGGTTGGTTTTAAAATTCTGACCCAAGATTTGTGTACTGTCCAAATAACCTGGTACGCGGCTACGATAGTTTTCGGTGTAGTTGATAGATGCTCGTTTCACCATCGTTAACAACTTGCCTGCACCTCTTGCCAAGCCGCCCATGTCTACTGGTTCGTTGGCTTTTTGTAAACGTTCGGCAATACGCAAATCACGTTTTTGACCACGCCATTTTTGTAAGGCTATTTTCTTAAGCTTACCTAGCAATAATTTCCCGTCTTTATCATGAATTACTTCATCTCTTGTACGTATGGTAAGTCCTAAAGCATTTGGTTGCTTAGGATTTGCAATGGCATTGGTAACAGGTTTTGTATTGTTTACCTTTGGTTTTGGCATCGATACATTATCTACTGCACGTAGCCAGCGGCTTTTATTATATAGTCTTGTAAAATCCAACTCAGTCGTTAAATTATTACGCTGGCTATTTTCTAATACATTGCCAATGCTTATTGCTAGGCGGCTTGCAGCTACCCAACTAAACGATGTACCATAGTTGTAACGTGCAGTAATCCAATCGGTTAAAGGAAATTTATTAATAGGTATTGTATAGCTTAAAATAGCTTCTTGATTGTACTGAATATTACGCCCACCCTTCAAGAAATTATCACGAACTGTATCTCTTTTAGCTTTTGTATCTAAGGCACCATTGGGTTCATCTACATAGGCATTGTTGGTGGCTTTAAAGTCAAAATTTAGACTACGGCTGACATCCCAACGCAGGTTGTAGAACCTGTCAAACCTGAAATATTTGTCATAAGTGGTATCCACTCTTTCAACTTTGGTATTAGATAAATCTGTATTAATGACACGAGGGATATACTGCCCAAACTGACGGTTAACATCGGCTCTAAAACTAACCAAAGATGGCTTCAGATTAAAATTGAAATCTTTGATTGCATTCAACCAAGGGCTTCTATTTTTTATTAATTTCTTAAATGGTTCAATATATTTTGTAGGATTATTATATGTATACCCAAGATTTCCACGATACTTGTTCATTTCATTGCGTACAACAGTTGGGTTTATTTGCACAGTTTGGGTAAATGAATAACTCACATCAAAATTGCTGATGCTTAATAACTTAGGCTTGCCTTTTGGTATTACCCGAACGTTGGTAAAATTTAAGGTTTTAATGGTTGTTTGGTCTAATGCTGCGTTTTTTATAGAATCTTTTTGAGCCTGTGTTTTAGCTTGACTAATTTTATCTTTAAACAATACATCTTTATCAAAAGGATCGTATTGAGGTGTATGTACCGTTTTATTAATACTCGCATAAATTGGAATTGATAATCTTGCAGTTTTAGGCACTAATTTACCAGCATCTATGCTTAATGCAGCATCAAATTGCGTCATATTATCTCTGGCACGCTCACCAATTTTTTGCTCAATACTACCAAAACCTTGGGTGTACATATTGCCAGAAACAGTCAATCTACCCAAATCTGCCAACTGAAAATCGACCCTACCTGTTGCCGCGTAAGAGCCTTGCTCATCAACACTTGACAGGCGCAACTCATTAATCCATATTTCAGCATTTGCAGGTGCACCAGACGGATCTTTTGGATTTTCAATACCTACTATAATCCCTGTTACTTCACCCAAATTAGGGTTACCTAATACACTAAAGGTTTTAGCACCGATCAACTCACGATAAATATCTGTTACATTGTTTCTACTGCCGTTTCTACGTAGTTTAAGTTTTACTAAATCTTGCAGGTTAAAGTCTAAATTATTTTCCGCGGGCCATACCTTTATCGCGTCGGCTTTTGCATAAAAGCCTGCTGGCGTAACTTTTAATGGAATTTTTATTTCATAGTAATTATTCAAGAAATCTTGACCAATTCTAACTACTAAATTCAAATCATTATCTCGTATTGGCGCCAATTTTACCATACTTTCAGCATGTGCAAACATCGATAACACACCATACTGACGCATATCTAAATTTACTGTTTTAAAAGTAGCTCTTGCATCACCATCCAATAAATTTCGTACTTGCATACTCAGTGCTTGCTCATTCTGCAATAAGTTTACACCATTGTTGCTTAACACTTGTACACGCTCAATACCTGGTGGAATAACATAATTAACAGGTGTTCTGCTACTATTTTCTTCAAGATTGACTGCGAGTGTATTAAAAGTGGTTGTACTTGTATTAATTGGTGTGTAAGATCCTGTGGTATCTAAATTGTATGTAAAACTTCGCCATTGGTTACGTACCAAATCTAATTTCGCAAAACGCAACACAGTTGAGTCCTCAAAACCAGTTAAATACATTCTTACAAAGCGAATAGATTTAAAATCGGGTATTTGACCAATTTTTCTCGTATACTTTTTAATGGGCACCCTAAACAAAAACCAATTTTCTGACCCCGAGCTACCATTGGCATAGGTAACATTTACTACTTTAGAATCCGTAATAAAGGGCGTTACACCAGCAGCCATACCAGGTTTTAAATCAAACTCGTATTCGTAATATTCTTCGGTTTCGTTTAGTGTATTATCTCTATTCAAATCTTCATTGTCAGGGTATAATGTTGCTGCAGAAGAAAACTGAGAACTAGTCGTTGCAACAGGCGAATTGCCTTGTGGATTATTGTAATTTTTATAACGACCCAAAATACCTGTACCTGCTGCATCAAATGCTGCATCACGATACCATGCATAATCGTCATTTGAAGGATCCTTAAGCGCACGTTGGTACAATATTGAATTAGTACCAAAGTTGGCAGCAAGTGGCTTTAAATAGTCGTTTGCTCTTTTACGTCGTTCTGCATCATTATCCAAGCCATCGTAACCAACATCTTGGTAAGCTCTATCATCTGGATTATTGCTAAATGCTTGCGTAATTTGAATTGGATTTACGGGTGTTTTACCCCAAGTACTGCTACTATCAACAGCCGCAGGTGAGGTAGGCGTATTTAAGCCATTTTCATAAAAACGCTTACCATCTTTTAAAATATCTTCACTCACATTTCCAAGGTTGATACGTAATTTCCCGCCTGTACTTGTAGGATTTTTGATAAATGGATCTTGTACCCAAAACTCAATATTCTCAATATTATTGGTTTCAAAATCAGTCTGATCGATACTGCGCATGAGACCACCCCACCGAGTTTTAGGATTTCTTAATTTACCATTCGCATCAATTTGCGATGGACTACTTTCAAAGTTATAAGGGCCTATATCAGTAGGGTAATAGGCTAGGTCGAAAGTAACTTGTTGGGTATTGGTGATATTGGTAGTTTGTTGCGGAAACAACTCATTAGTGTATACCAACCTAGTACTTGGTTTACTTAGTTCATTCAAGTCTTTGCGCAGTGGATTGCTACTACTATTCTTATCTTGTAAAGTAGGTTCAATATTATACCAAGCAAGTTTGGCT
>JAYWCY010000187.1:0-5466 GCA_043780175.1 Chitinophagales bacterium | reverse complement strand
TACAATTTTAGCATTAGACTTTACTAACACAGCACTCGTATTTAACAACTCAAAATAATTTTGCGGGACACTAAAAACAGGCACTTTACTAATAGTGGCTAGCATTGGCGCAATAGTTTGCAATTCTTTGTTTACAACATTCTCAATCAGTATGCCATTATTAAGTTTGGCAAAAAAATTGTTGCTCATCTGTTCAAAATATTTATCAGAAACAGTGTATGGCAATTGTATTTTTGGTAATGCATCTGCAGCAATTGCACAAAGTATGTCATCGCTTAGGGTATCAAAATAAAACGCAGGCACAGCATTGGGCATTTGGCTTTTGATTGCTACCAATACAGGTGCAATTTGCTGTAATTCTTCTAATATATTCGTATCGCTTTTCATTTATAATGTATATAATCCTACCAAAATTGTTACCCTTCTAAAATATAAGCTTCAATTTTTTTTGCGGCATGATGGTAACTTGCTTTTAAAGATCCTTCACTCGTTTCTAAAATTCTGCTCATTTCTTCATAAGGCATTTCGTCATAATATCTTAAATTGAAAACCAATCGTTGCCGTTCCGGTAGCTTTTGGATAGCTAATTGCAATTTCCACTCAAGTTTATTGGCATCAAAATTACTATCTGCTTTAATAGTATTACTTAAACCACTCTCTATGTCATCAATCCGTTCAGTCCCTTTTCGCTTTTTCTGCTCTAAAAAGCTAAGGCATTCGTTTGTTGCAATTCTATATAACCAAGTGTACAATTGACTATCTTCTCTAAAATTGGCTAAACCCTTCCACACTTTTAAAAACATATTTTGTAATACATCATTTGTATCATCATGATCTATTACCATACGTCTGATGTGCCAATACAATTTCTCCTGATATTTTTTTATAATAGCAGTGAAAGGCAGCTCTTTATTAGAACCGTTCTTGAATTGGTATATCAATTCATTATCTTCAGCGAGCATGCAGGGAAAATTTTCTTGTACAACTTTTTTATGACTGCCTAAACATACCAATAGTTTAATGCGATAAATATTTACTACTGGCTATTTGGAAAAAATATCTTTAGGCAACATCGCATGTACACCTACATTACCATCTACCAGTTGCGTAATATTTACATCTACTGCAATGCTACAAAGCATATACGCATCAGCTTGCGACATCTTTTTTTCTTCCATTAAATACTTAATCATTTCGCGTACTGCAATATGTGTAGCTGCATTTAAATCTCTATCGCAGCCCATTGCAATGATATGTGTGGCTGTTTCGGCTCTTGGAAATAACAATTTCGTGCCTTTGTGAACGATAAACTGAAAGTTGCCTTTTAACGACGTTTCAATGGCAGTAATATCAACTTCGCCATTGCCTTGCGCTGCATGTCCATCGCCAATTTCAAATAATGCACCTTTTACATGTACTGGAATAAATAAGGATGTACCGGCCACTAATTCTTTATTATCTAAATTACCACCATGAATCCAAGGTGGTGCACTGTTCCAGCGACCAACTTCTTTTGGCGGAGCCACCCCCATGCTACCAAAAAAAGGATGCAAAGGAATATCAATGCCTTTGGCAAAATGCCCTACCATTTTTTTAGCATCAAGCGGTATAATCTTCGTAGTACGGTCAAAAATTTCGTCTGATAAAAACCCACTTTGCCCAATAGCGTTATAGCCATAAGGTATTGCCAAATCAATTGTATTGATGCGCACCTCTAACACATCGCCGGGCTCTGCACCGTCTATAAAAATGGGGCCAGTTAATACATGACCGCCAGGTCCACGATCTTTAACAGTTTGTACGGCTCTCAATTCTTTTTCTACTTGATCCGCAGGCACCCCGGCTGCTTCTAATCGTTCAGGATTTGAAGTAAGCAACGTATGAATATTTACAAAATCACCCGATTGAATACGCAATACTGGTGCCATTTCAGACCAATAGTTACCCCAAGCCACCGTTGTGGGGGATGGGATTAAGACGTATGGGTTTGATGATGTTCCTTGTTTTTGCGCGGCTAGTGACAGCGATACAAAAATTATAGCAAACGCAGCGAAGGTTTTTAGTTTAACAATAGATTGCATGATGAAGGTTTTGGTTGACAAAAGCTTATTGTGACATTTTTAATTGATTAACAATATAGGGGATAATTCTCAAATTCTCAAATTAAACCATTCACAAACCAGTAGACATTATATTTGCGGCTCAAAATTATTGAGATCATGTATAGAACGCACACCTGTGGCGAATTAAGGATTGAGCAACACAACCAAACCGTAACCCTTGCAGGATGGGTACAAACTGTGCGCAAATTTGGTAGCATCACGTTTGTAGATTTACGTGACCGTTATGGCATCACGCAATTATTGTTTAATGAGGCTTTAAATGGCGAACTGGATGTAAACCCATTGGGGAGAGAATTTGTGCTTCAAGCTACTGGTAAAGTAAACGAGCGTAGTAATAAAAATACCAACCTGCCAACTGGTGATGTAGAAATTGCCGTTACCAGTTTTAAGATATTGAACAAAAGCGAAGTACCTCCTTTTAAAATTGAGGATGATACGGACGGTGGTGATGAGCTACGCATGAAATACAGGTATTTAGACTTACGTCGCAATACCGTAAAACGCAATCTAGAGCTGCGTTACGCTGTAGGGAGAAGTACTAGAAATTATATGCATGAGAATGGGTTTATGGATATTGAAACACCATTTTTAATTAAATCAACACCAGAAGGCGCAAGAGATTTTGTAGTGCCAAGCCGCATGAATGGTGGTCAATTTTACGCCTTACCGCAAAGCCCACAAACCTTTAAACAATTGTTGATGGTGAGTGGTTACGACCGGTATTACCAAATAGTAAAATGTTTTAGAGATGAGGATTTACGCGCTGACCGCCAACCAGAATTTACACAGATAGATTGTGAGATGGCGTTTGTAGAGCAAGAAGATATTTTACAAATGTTTGAAGGTTTGGTAAAACGTATTTTTAAAGATGTAAAAAACATTGATTATACCCAGACGGTAGAACGTATGACTTGGGAAAACGCAATGTGGCAATACGGTAATGACAAGCCAGATATTCGTTTTGATATGCGTATTTGTAACTTAAAATTCCCAGCACATACTTTTCCTACTAAGGAAAATATTAACCACTTAATTAGCGGTGCAGGCTTTGGCGTTTTTGACGATGCAGAAACTGTACTAGCCATTGCTGCAAAAGGTTGTGCCGACTATACCCGCAAGCAAACAGACGAATTAACTGAGTGGGTTAAACGTCCACAAATAGGCATGAAAGGCTTGGTATTTATAAAGTGTAATGCCGATGGTACATTTAAAAGTAGCGTAGATAAATTTTATAGCGAAGACAAATTAAAAGCCATTGCAGCAGCTACAAAAGCAGAAGCTGGTGATTTAATTTTATTACTAGCAGGTGCCGAAGAACGTACCAGAAAAGCGACTAGCGATTTGCGTATGGAATTGGCAAACCGTTTGAGTTTACGTAAAAACACTGAGTTTAAATTGTTGTGGGTACTGGATTTTCCATTGTTTGAATATGCTGAGGAAGACAACCGTTGGGTAGCTCGTCACCATCCATTTACATCGCCTAAGCCAGACCATATTGCGATGATGATTAACAATAATCCGGTGATTGAAGATGCCGCCAAATACTTGGAACATCCTTACAGTAATATTAAAGCCAATGCTTACGATTTGGTATTAAATGGTAATGAAATTGGTGGCGGTTCTATTCGTATTTTTCAACGTGAGTTGCAAGAAAAAATGTTTGCAGCCCTTGGTATGACTGAAGAAGAAGCAAATCATAAATTTGGTTTCTTGCTAGGTGCGTTTGAATATGGCGCACCACCACATGGCGGCTTAGCATTTGGTTTTGATAGATTGTGTGCTATACTTGGCGGTAGCGAAAGCATTCGTGACTTTATTGCTTTTCCTAAAAACAATAGCGGCAGAGATGTGATGATTGATGCACCAAGTATTATTGATGACAAACAATTAGTAGAGTTGCAGATTAAGTTGGACGCCAAAGTTTAATATTTAAATTATATATAACTCAAAGCCTATTAGCATATGCTAGTAGGCTTTTTTAATTCCTAAATTTCACTATCGATTAGATTGTTGATTAATTATCTATAACATAATCCACCGTTTTCATTATAAATTTTTCAATAAACCCTTTAATAAATTAAAAAATACACACTAATAAGCCACTATTATTACTTGAATATCACAAAAAGCATCGATTCTTAAAAAGAATAATTAAAAAAAAGTGAAGTAATTTATAACAAATCAAATTTCTACCTATATTACAACCACTATAGCCTACTGCATAACCAATTGACAATTAAACCCGATTTACTGTACTAAAATTTTTGCTGAATTATGATGAATAGTGCTGAACTATGGCAACAATACATGACTCAACCGGGCATTTATGATGAGATGAACACTGGCTCATCTATTAGAGAACAATACACTAAAGTATTTGAGGCTTTGCAGCACTTGCCAGTGGAGGCATTACACCAAAAAGATAAATTGGCCAGCGAACTGTTTATGAACCAAGGCATTACGTTTACGGTTTATAGTGATAATGCAGGAATCGAACGCATCTTTCCGTTCGATATCATTCCACGTATTATTACTTCGGCAGAATGGGGCCATGTAGAAAAAGGTATTAAGCAGCGATTGAAAGCATTAAACATGTTTTTAAAAGATGTATATAACGAACAGACTATTTTAAATGAAGGCATTGTACCAAGAGAACTGGTAGAAAGTTGCCCACACTTTACCCGAGAAGTCATTGGCATTAAAGTACCACACGATATTTATGTTCACATTAGCGGTATAGATTTAATACGTGGTGATGATGGCACATTTTACATTTTAGAAGATAACCTACGTACCCCAAGTGGCGTAAGTTATATGCTAGAAAATAGAGAAGTCACCAAACGCTTATTTCCTGATTTATTGTATAGCAGCAAGGCCAAAATGGTAAGTAATTACCCATTAATGCTGCATCAAATTTTATTACAATTAGCCCCTAGCCAGTTAAGTAATCCCAATGTGGTATTGTTAACGCCAGGCGTTTTTAACTCAGCATATTACGAGCATACTTTCTTAGCTAGAAGTATGGGCATTGATTTAGTAGAAGGTAGAGATTTAATAGTTGAGAATTACAAAGTGTACACCAAAACTACCAATGGCTTAAAGCAAGTGCATGTTATCTACCGCAGGGTAGATGATGAATTTTTAGACCCTATGGTGTTTAGAAAAGATAGTTTACTAGGTGTACCGGGTTTAATAAGTGCCTATGCAAAAGGCAATGTGGCCATTGTAAACGCATTAGGCAATGGTGTTGCAGATGATAAAGCTGTGTACTGCTATGTACCTGCTATGATTAAATATTACCTAAACGAAGAGCCAATTTTGCCAAACGTACCAACTTACGAGC
>JAYWCY010000186.1:0-7538 GCA_043780175.1 Chitinophagales bacterium | reverse complement strand
CTTTACAACCACAAAACATTTCGGTAGACGGTAGCTTAAGCTCTCAATTTTTAACAGGGTTATTATTTGCATATGCAGCATCTACCAAAGAAGATGTAACTATTACGGTAACCAATTTAAAAAGTAAGCCATACATCGATTTGTCGTTGAAAGTTTTGCAGGACTTCGGTTATAGTATTACCAATAACAACTACGAAAGTTTTACCATTCATCCAACAACAACACCGCCATCCAACATCAATTATACTGTTGAAGGCGATTGGAGCGGTGCTGCATTTTTGCTGGTAGCAGGTGCTATTGCAGGTGATATTACCGTAAAAGGTTTGGATGTATTTTCAACCCAAGCTGATAAAAAAATACTAGAAGCTTTACAAGATTCTGGCTGTCGTTTGTCTATTCAAGATAAGCAAATTGAAGTTGGCCCATCGGCATTAAAAGCCTTCCATTTTAACGCAACAGATTGCCCCGATTTATTTCCGCCATTGGCAGCTTTGGCTGCTTATTGTGAAGGTAAAACGGTGATTGAAGGTGTGAGCCGTTTGGCACATAAAGAAAGCGACCGTGGCATTACTTTGCAAGACGAGTTTAGCAAAATGGGCTTGGAAATTATTTTGCAAGATGATTTAATGATTATCAATGGTGGCAAGGGGTTGAACGGTGCACATGTACATTCAAGGCACGACCACCGTATAGCAATGGCTTGTGCAACAGCAGGGTTACGAACAAAAGGGGAAGTGATTATTGATGAAGCTGAAGCTATTAATAAATCTTATCCAGACTTTTACAATCATATTGAAAAATTAGGAGCAACAGTAACTACTGTATAAGATGATTGATGATGTATTATTTGGTAAAGAAGCTTGATTTTTTAACCTTATAACGAATGAATAATAAGTACGTAACAGGGCATTTGATATCATCCATCTTGTCAATGTTTATTGGCGGTTGTGCTGTTGTATTTAATTCGAAAGAGAGTGATGCATTTAGTGTAGTAGTAGTTTTCTTTATAGCCATTTTTATTGGGTAGTGAGTATTTTAGTTCTAGTCTTGATGAAAAATTATTTTATCAAAAAAGGTCTTTCATACTTTTGTCCGATATTTCCTTGTTTTATCTTTTTTATTTGTTCCTTGTTGGTAGCAAAGGATGAAAGAATGTTGCTTTATCTTTTAGCAGGAATTGCAACAGTTGTAAACATCGCTTTTTTTATAATTGACGCAAAACGAAATACAGTTAAATGAATTCATTTGGACGCATATTTAGGGTAAGCATTTTTGGCGAAAGTCATGGTGAAAGTGTGGGCATCAACATTGATGGCTGCCCTGCTGGTTTGCATTTATCTGCCGAAGATTTATTGCCAGATTTAGAACGCCGTAAAGGTGGTAAAGGCAAGGGCACTACACCAAGGCAAGAAGCGGATTATCCTTTCTTTAAAAGTGGCGTATTTAATGGTAAAACCACTGGTTTTCCGATTACTATTTTGTTTGAAAATAACAATACCCGTAGCGAAGATTATCAAAAACAAAGAAGCTTCCCAAGACCTGGCCATGCCGATTTTACCGCACACGAAAAATTTGGTGGCAACGAAGATTATAGAGGTGGTGGGCATTTTAGTGCAAGATTAACTACAGGTTTGGTAGCTGCGGGTGCTATTGCTAAAAAGCTATTACAAAAAATCACTGTATCTGCAACTTTAACAGAAGTTGGTGGTATAAAAGATATTGAACAAGGTTTACAACGTGCCATTGATGCAAAAGATTCAGTAGGCGGTTTAATAGAATGTGTGGTGAATGGCTTGCCTGTTGGTTTAGGCGAACCTTATTTTGATTCATTAGAATCTACTTTGTCACACATGATGTTTGCCATTCCTGCAGTAAAAGGTATTGAATTTGGTAGCGGCTTTGCGGCAGCAGCCATGTTTGGTACAGAACATAACGATGTAATAGAAGACTTAACTGGTAAAACCACCACCAACCATGCAGGTGGTATTGTTGGTGGTATTAGTAATGGTAATGATTTGGTATTTAGATTGGCTATTAAGCCAACATCTTCTACACCAAAAATTCAGCATAGCTTAAACTGGGAAACAGGAAAAATGGAAGATTTTTCTATTAAAGGTCGCCATGATTTATGCGTTGCTTTAAGAGCCCCAGTAATTGTAGAAGCTTGCACAGCCATTGTTTTAGTAGATAGTATGCTATTAGAAAATAGAATACCCAGAGTGTTGACAATCCCAGGCCCTCAAGGGGAATTAATATACCATGTAACTACAGCTGACGCATGGATGTCAGCAAAAGAAATAGGCTATTACGAGGCAACTTCTCTAGATATTGAAGGTTTTATACATTGTAGTACAGAGGCACAGGTTGCTGGTACATTGGAGCGATTTTTTGAGGGTCAAACCAATTTAGTAAAACTGGTTATTAATCCTGAAAAATTAATCCACGATTTAAAATATGAAATAGCGCCAAGTTTAAACACTGCTTTTCCACATGTGTATGGGGTAATTAATTTAGAGGCAGTAATAGAAGTAGTCGATTTATAACTCATCATTCATCATTCATAACTTTTTTATGCATTCCTTTATCATAAACGCTTCTATACAAATTATTCCTGTTGTTACAGATAAGCATCCTTACGAATGGGTTGATGAAGCGATTGCCATAATTCAGCAATCAACCACTGTACTACATGAAGTTGGGCCATTTGCAACTGTACTTGAAGGTAAATACGATGATGTAATGAAAGTAATTCACGATGTAAACGAATTTTTATACAGTCGTGGGTGCAGTGAATGGATTACCAATTGTCAAATTCAGATTCGGAGCAACGGCAACATTACAGGGGATGAGAAAACTGAAAAGTTTAAGTAAAATTATTTAATATATTTTATTTAATTCTCTAAAATCGAGATCTAAAAGTTCGTAATATGCTGCATTTGGCAAATAATAATGCCACCATTCTGTGTCAAGTGCTATAAAACCATGTTTTTCCATGGTGGTTTTGAGTAATTGCCTGTTAGCAAGCACGATAGAATCAAGTTTCATGTAATTGTGATGCGCTTTTTCAGTAAAATTGTCAAATTCGGTAGGCATTTGTAATGGCTTATCGGTAATTAAACTATATAATGTCAGGTCTATAGCTATGCCTCTGTTGTGACCACTGCCTTTTGAAGGATTAGCCGCATATCTATCATCGGGTACAATTTGCCACATGGTTTTTGTAACGCGATAAGGTCTATAGGCATCAAATAATAGAACGCCTAACTCTTGAAATTGCAATTCATTGACTACGGCCTTTAAAGCTTTTGCAGCAGCTAGTCGTAAATAAGCTTTTGGGTGCTTATACAGTACTTGATGTGTAAAATTATTGGATGTAGCGTAAATTAAATTGGTAGTTATATTAGGAATATAATCATCAATAGCAACCATCTTTTTTAAACTGTCCTCTGCAACAGATAACCTATAAAGATTAGTATTATTGATAACTATTAGTCCAAATTCATTTTTTGGCAGGATATTTGGCAATTGCGCAACACTTCTATTAATACTAAAGGCTAGTAAAAGCAAAATAAATAGTTTTTTTTGTTTATGTCTCATGAATTATGGAGATGTATTTAAGCCTACAAAATACACAATTATGAAATTGGTACTCTTGGTACTCTTTTTTTTATTTATACGAGCTAGTGTAGACTGCCAGACTTTATATTCTGTAGTTAATTGTAATTCGTTAGATCAATTTCGAACTATTACAGGAAAAGCTAGTTTTTATAGTACAAATTTACATGGCACTCAAACATCTACAGGCGAAAAGTTTGATAATAACAAAATGACTGGCGCAAGTAATAACTTTAAACTGAATACTTGGGTTTTGGTAACCAATATAAGCAATGGAAAAAATGTTGTAGTAAAAATCAATGATAGAATGCATCCTAAGATGTCTAGAAAAGGGCGTATTGTAGATGTAAGTAGGGCGGCTGCTAAAAAGCTAGGGTTTATTCAAAAAGGTATCACAAAAGTAAAAGTGACACAAATTGACGCTCCTGATTATTAAAAAGCTTTTTAACAAAATAATATCAAATCCCTTAAAATTCAATTTACACCTGTATTTTCGCAATCACAATTAAAACAAGTTTATGAAGAAAACTATTCTACTATTTGTTACATTGGCAATTACTTCTCTAGTATTTAGCCAATCTACAAGCTTAAAAAAACTACCTACTTTAGGCATTGGGTTTAACTTAAAAGATTATAAAACTGCTGGCTTAATTAGCTCAAAATCTTTAAGTGATGTGCTTGTTAATAAATCGTATGCCAAAGTAAGTGAAATGGCGCCAGGTTTAAATGTTACCTACTACCAAGGGCTTACAGATAATATTGATTTTATGACTAATTTGGGTGCTACATTTACAGATTATGTTTATAGAGGAAAAACCTACGGCACTAATAGTAACTTTTTGCTAGATCTGGATGCACACTTAAATTTTAAATTATTAACTGATAACTACGCTGTCGTTCCTTACATCACTGCAGGGTTAGGTACATCTATGTATAGAGGTACCTATTTTATGGCTAATGGTATTGGTGGCGTTGGTCTACAATTCAAATTAGGAGAAGGTTCATTTATTTTCCTACAATCAACCTACAAATATCATATATCTGAAATAAGTAAAGAAAATCTTAATTACTCATTAACATTTGCTTCTCCAATAGTAGATAGAAAACCAGTACCTGTAGTTGTAGCACCACCAGCAGCACCAATAGTGGTAGCAGAAAAAGACACTGATGGCGATGGTATTGTAGATAGTAAAGATAAATGCCCTACAGTTGCAGGTACGGCTAAATATGATGGTTGTCCAGTACCAGATACAGATGGTGATGGTATTAATGATGAAAATGACAAATGCCCAACAGTTCCTGGTTTAGCAAAATACAATGGTTGCCCTATACCAGATACTGATGGCGATGGCATTAATGATGAAAATGACAAATGTCCTACAGTACCGGGTGTTGCCCGTTATCAAGGTTGTCCTATACCAGATACTGATGGCGATGGTGTAAACGATGAAGAAGATAAATGTCCTACAGTTTTTGGTGTTAAAGAAAACTTTGGTTGCCCAGTTGTAAAAGAGGAAGTTGTTAAAAAAGTAGCTACCAGTGCTAAGAATATTTTCTTTGCAAATGGTAAGGCTATTTTGTTGACTAAATCTTACAAATCTTTAGATGCTGTTGTGACTATTTTAAAAGAAGACGAGGCTTTGAAGCTAGATATTGAAGGTCATACAAGTAACACAGGTTCAGATAAAATAAATGTTCCTTTAAGTAAAGATAGAGCCGCAGCCGTTTACAACTATATGATTAAAAGTGGTATCAGCGCTAGCAGATTAACTTCCGAAGGTTATGGATCTAGCAAACCAATTGCAGATAATAAAACTGCAAAAGGTCAAGCTTTAAATAGACGTGTAGAAATGAAATTGCATTACTACTAGTAGATATAGTATTATTATTTTAATAAAAAAAGTCTCAGTTGCAAAATGCAACTGAGACTTTTTTATTACTTACTTTTAAAAATCAATTTATATATACTATGCGATACTGTCTATTTTTGAGTTTAATTCTAGTATCTCTTTGTACAAAAGCTTCTGTAGATACAGTTGCTATTTATAGCGTCAGTATGAAGAAGAATATTAAAACAGTCGTTATCACACCTGCATCTTACAATAAAGACAAGCATTATCCAACCGTTTATTTATTACATGGCTATAGCGATACCTATAATGGTTGGATAAGAAAAGTGCCAGAGATTGAAAAAATGAGTGAGATATATCAAGTAATTATCGTATGTCCTGATGGTGGCTTTAGTAGCTGGTATATTGATAGCCCAATAGATTCTACTTATCGCTATGAGACCTTTGTAAGCACAGAAGTGCCAATTTTTATTGATATACATTACAATACAATACCAGATAGAAAAGCAAGAGCCATTACAGGTTTAAGTATGGGTGGCCATGGTGGTATGTTTTTAGGGTTTCGTCATGCAGATACTTTTGGTGCTTGTGGTAGTATGAGCGGTGGTGTAGATTTAAATTATAGCCGTAACAAATTTGATGTAGCAAAACGAATTGGCGATACCATTAACCACGCAGACAATTGGATCAACTTCTCTGTAATTCATACAGTAGAGAATTATCCTAAACAAGGCTTGGCTATTATATTTGATTGTGGAGTTGATGATTTTTTTTATAATGATAATCTAGCGCTACATAATAAAATGCTAGCGTTAAAAATAAAACACGATTACATAGAAAGACCAGGCAAACACGAATGGTCATATTGGGCAAATGCGATACAATATCAACTATTATTTTTTAGAAACTACTTCGATAGAAAATAAGGTTAACCATACACTTTTAAAGCTTCTCGGTAAGTATTGCAATGTGCTTCTACTATTATTTTCACGTCAGCACTGTAGCCGCCGCCCATTGCAACTACTATAGGTATATTATGTTGCTTTAGTATTTTAAATACATAAGCATCCCGTTGTCGGCAGCCATCTAAAGTGACTTTTAGCTTGCCAAACTTGTCTGTTTCTAATATATCTACACCACTAAGAAAGAATGCAAAGTCTGGTTGTATAGTACTTATTATCTGTGATAGATGGATATTTAGTAATTGTAAATAGGTATTAGTATCACAGCCATCTACTAAGCCAATATCTAAGTCACTGGTTTCTTTGTGAAAAGGGTAATTGTGCTGTCCATGCATACTAAATGTAAAAACGTCTGGTTTATTTTCAAATAATTTAGCAGTGCCGTTACCTTGGTGTACATCTAAATCTATAATCAATATTCGCTTTACAAGCTGATGGTGTAGTAGATAATTACTGGCAATAGCCATATCGTTTAATAAACAAAATCCTTCACCTCTATCCGCAAAAGCATGGTGTGTGCCACCTGCAACATTTAAAGCAATACCATTTGTAAATGCATAATGGCAACAATTAATAGTGCCCTGCGTAATCATTAATTCACGCTGTATAAGCATTGGCGATTGCGGAAAGCCAATTTTTCTTTGCTCAGATGCGGTAAGTGTTTGACGCATCAGTTTATCTAGGTAATCTGCATCGTGTGTGAGTAAAATCGTTTCTCTGTTGCAAATACTAGGGCTAAACAAGTTATCATCTGTAATACTGCCTTCATATAATAATTGAGCCGGTATTAGCTCATATTTAAGCATGGGAAATCTATGCCCTTCTGGTAAAGGGTGCGCATAAATACTATGATAAGCTATTTTTACCATTATACTTTAATGACTGATTGGTTTACGATGGCATAAACGCTATCACTTTTTTTAGGTGTAATAGCAGCTAGCCCAGTAAACCTGCTAAATGCAGGTAACACAGCGTGATGATCTCCAAAATGAAAACAGGGAAAGCGTAGGCTTTGTTTGCTGATACCTTTAATTAATACACCAGGATGGATATGACCAGTAATTGTATATTTTTTATTTTCAATTTGGTTATCACTAGTTGCGTGGTCATG
>JAYWCY010000185.1:0-9649 GCA_043780175.1 Chitinophagales bacterium | reverse complement strand
TAATACACGACAGCTATTGGCTATTGCAGACCATCCTTTTTTAATCAACAAAAATGTTACCGGAAAAAATACCAATAAACACAACGAAAATACAATATCTACAAAACGTTTCATACGCTTGTTATAGGGTTGATTAATTTGGTAAAACCCCTCTGCAGTAAAGGTTTCGCCCGTGGTAGCGTTACTATCACTACCTACAATACTGCTTGTATTAGATCCAATAAAACGATAACTAATATTGTGTGGCAGGGTTTGAATAGTTTGTATTATTTGATAATACGACAAAGTGCCTTCACAAAAAACAACTTCCTCAATATGCATTGATATGATTAGTAAATACAATTGATGCAATGCGCCTATTGCTGGCTCAACATCATCCCCAAATGCAACCCTTCCTACGATTCTCTCATCGAGCCCAGCTTTTTTAAAAATTAGGCGTACACGCTCAAATTCGCCTAAAGAACCCACAATGACAGTTTGTTTTATCTGGCTATCGTCTCTTTGTTTTTCTATAAAGTTAAATTGTATTAAAAACCATCTAAACGCAGTTACTAATAAACCCGCTAATAGCCCACCAAATACAATAACGCCTCTAGAAAAACGCTGACTTTCTGGCAAAAGAGAGTAACATGCAAATACAACTGTAATACCTGTAATGCAAGCTATTATTGCTTTTGATGGTTTGTAAAGTTTATCGTACATGCCAGATAGTGCAGCAGATAGCAGATAAACACATGCAAAACCTGTAATAATTAAAGGATTGAACTTTTGGGTAAATGGTGTGCCATTTCTTGCAAATACAACCCAACATTGTTTGACAAAAAAAAGCGAGAATACAATGATGGCTGCATCGAGTATTTGTAAGCCTATTTTTTTAATGCATCTTTTTAAAAAAGCTACCATTGCCCTTAAAAAAATGGCAACTCTAATACCATTTGCAAATAATAAACTATTGTTTTTACCAAAATGTTTTTTTACAAATATGCTCATGGCACCATAAAACATTTTTACATGGTTTAAGCTACCTTTTTTAAGACTTTCGCCTTTAAAATGTATAATACTTACTTCAGATAAATAATAGTTTTTGTAACCCATTTTTTGTATCCGATAGCTAAGGTCAATATCCTCGCCATACATAAAAAATATTTCATCAAAGCCTTTACAGGCTTCAATAATAGAGCGCTTACTCATTAAAAAAGCACCAGCCAATACATCTACTTCATGATTTTTATATTCATCTAAATGACCCAAAGCATATTGGTTAAACAACTTAGAATATGGAAATAGCTTTGCAAGTCCCGTTAACTTAAAAAAAGAGGCTTTTGGCGAAGGAAAAGCCCGTTTGCTTTCTGGTAAAAAATTGCCATTACCATCAATCATTCTTACACCCAAACCACCACAATTAGTAGTTGTTTCAAAAAACTGTACACATCGCTGAATACAATTTTCGCAAATGATTGTGTCAGGGTTTAGATATAAAACATAATCGCCATTACAATATTGTAAAGCCTTATTATTTGCTTTGGCAAAACCTTCATTTTCTTCATTTACAATAAAGTGTACGGTAGGAAATTTGGTCTCTAAATAGGCAATACTGCCATCGGTTGAGTGATTGTCTACCACAAATATTTCGGCGGCAATGGTCTTTGTTGCAAGTAGTACCGAGTTCAGACACTGCTCTAGAAAGTATTTAACATTATAATTTACAATGATAACAGAAACAAGCATGTGCGAAATGTACGATTTATGATGTACAATATTAAGTGTAGTAAAATACGATGTTTTTGATAGTTTAGTTTAAAATTGTACATAACTCCATCGCAACTTATACAGGTGTAATTTTAGCGAAGTACGATTTTTAACGCTCAGTTTCCAAATATGTATAAATCATTTTAAAATGCAAACTATGCAACGGTTATTTTTGCAGGATGAGTTTAAAGCAAACCCTACTAGATGCAACACAAGCTGGTGCTGCAGTAATGAAAGAGTATTTTGATAAGCAATTCGTCATCTCAAATAAAGAAGGGATTAATAATTTGGTTACTGAAGCCGATTTTAAAAGTGAAGAAGCCATTTTTGCAATCATTAAAACTAGCTATCCAACCCATTTTATTTTAAGTGAAGAAGCGGGCACGTTAGCACAAAATAGCGAATACAAATGGATTATAGACCCAATTGATGGCACCGTCAATTATGCCAACGGCATTCCTATTTGTTGCGTAAGTATTGGACTAGAAAAAGATGGTGTAATGGAAATGGGAGCGGTTTACAATCCTTTTTTAAACGAATTCTTTTTTGCACAGCGTGGTTTTGGTGCAACGCTTAACGATAAAATCATTCATGTAAGTAAAAAGGAAAAATTAGCCGAAAGCTGCTTAGTTACCGGCTTTCCCTATAGTTACTTAGATGAAGAAAATGGTCCTTTGCAAGTGTTTGAAAAACTTATTCGTAATGGTATACCAGTAAGGCGATTAGGTAGCGCTGCAATCGATTTGTGTTGGGTGGCTTGTGGTCGTTTTGATGGTTTTTACGAGCATAAATTGCAAGCTTGGGACAGTGCTGCAGGTTTTTTAATTGTAGAAGAAGCTGGCGGTAAAGTAACCGATTTAAGAGGCAACTATTACAATCCTTATCAGCCAGGTATTATTGCTACAAATGGCAAAATTCACGCTGATTTACAAATAGTTGTTAATGGTGGAAACTTGTAATTTACTCTTTTATGTCACCAACTTAAGTGCTACTATGTTGCTACGGTTGTGTCACTCACTGGTACATTTATAACTTTATTCAGCAAGTTGATAATTGCAGTAATGTTTGTCAGCTTGTTCAAGAAAATACAATTCAATGTTAGAAAATACACGAACAGAAATAAGCAGCTTGGGCGAATTTGGCCTAATAGAACATCTTACCAAAAATTTTGAAACGCATAATGTATCAACCATTTTAAGTGTTGGTGACGATGCTGCCGTGATAGATCATTTTGGTAAACAAACGGTTATTAGTACCGATTTATTAATAGAAGGTATTCACTTTGATTTGATGTACACGCCTTTAAAGCATCTTGGCTACAAAAGTGTAATGGTAAATTTAAGTGATATATATGCTATGAACGCAATGCCTACACAAATTACCGTAAGCATTGGTATTAGCAATCGCTTTGGTATAGAGGCTTTGGATGAATTTTACGAGGGTATTTATGCCGCTTGTGAAAAGCATGGTGTTGATTTAATTGGTGGCGATACCTCCTCTTCTCAAAAAGGATTTATTATTTCAGTGACAGCTATTGGTGAAGTAACGCCAGACAAATTTGTAAAAAGAAGTACGGCACAAAAAGGCGATTTGATTTGTGTAAGTGGTGATGTAGGTGGTGCTTTTTTAGGGCTAACGCTAATGGAAAGAGAAAAGCAGATTTACTTAGAAAATCCACAAATACAACCAGACTTAGAAGGTGAAGATTATATAGTACGAAGGCTATTAAAGCCAGAAGCTAGAAAAGATATGATTGAGTTTTTTGCTACAAATGACATTGTACCAACAGCAATGATGGATGTAAGCGATGGTGTAAGTAGCGAAATATTACATCTGTGCAGACAAAGTAATCTTGGATGCAACATTTTTGAAGAGAAATTACCAATACATGATGATGCTAGAAAAGCTGCTTTTAAATTTGGTCTAGACCCAACCGTTTGTGCACTTAGTGGCGGTGAAGATTACGAGCTCATATTTACCCTAAAACAAGAAGATTACGATAAAATAACGTTAAATGAAGAGATTGCGGTAATTGGTTATATGACAGATATTGAAGAAGGTTGTAAATTTCAAACGAAAGGTGGCAATACCCACTCAATTACAGCACAAGGGTGGAACGCTTTTGTGAAATAAATATCCAAAATCAGTATCAAATTTAACATCAATATTTTGTATGAAGCAAAGTGTAGCAAGTATCATTCTAGTAGCTAGTTTATTTACTGCTTGCACATCATCAAAAATTGCAAATTACCATTTTAATCAAAAAACAGCAGCACCACAGCTACAACAAGATGTGATGCTGCTGAAACAAATACTAGAAGCCAATCATCCAAGTTTGTATTGGTATACACCAAAAGATAGTTTAGATGCTGCTTTTAATAATGCCTTTAACTCAATAACCGATTCGCTTACGGAGATTGAGTTTCGAAATAGAATAGCAGCGGTAATTAGTAAAATACGTTGTGGCCATACAGCGGTTAAGTTTTCTAAAAATTATGCAAGTGCTGTGGAAGCGCATCGTTACCCATCTTTTCCATTATCTATTAAAACTTGGGGCGATAGTATGGTGGTTTTGGGTAGTTTATTTCCAAGAGATGGTACTTTTAAACGGGGCACTATCATTACCTCTATCAATAACAGAAGTAGCAAGCAATTGATAGATTCTATGTCTCAACTACTTAGTACCGATGGCTATTCTGATAATTTTAAAAGTCAAGTATTTAGTATCAATTTTCCTAATTGGTATAAACTGGCTTTTGGAATAGATAGTACTTATAGTATTGGTTATATTGATGCATTTGGCAATGCTAAAACAAAAGTTGTAACAAACTTTAGCCCAGTAAAAGATACAACCAAGCATACAAAAACGATAGGTGGCAAGCCTGTAACGCCGCCACCAAGCATAGTAAAAAAGTCATCTAAACATCAACAAAAGCAAATACAATTATTAGCCAAGCGTTCATTTACCATTGATACAGCCAATAGTACAGCACTACTACGTGTTGCTACTTTTAGTGGTAGTCTAAAACCATTTTTTAAGCAAAGCCTAAAAAAAATAGCGCACCAGCACATTAAAAATGTGGTAGTAGATGTAAGAGAAAATACAGGTGGTAAACTAGAAAATAGTACGGCTTTAACAAGATATTTTAGTAATAAATCTTTTAAAACTGGCGATACCATTGCTGCAATTACTAGAAATATCCACTATAAAAGATATATAGCACAATCTTATTTTTTATGGTTACCGTTGCAAATTTTTAGCAAAAAAAGGGCAGATGGTAGGTATCATAAATTGAGAGATGAGATACATATTTACAAGCCGCAAAAACAATTTCATTTTAATGGCGATATCTATTTACTGCAAGGGGGTTTAAGCTTTTCGGCGGCTACATTATTTGTAAGCAACTTAAAAGGTCAGAGAAACGTGACTGTAGTAGGCGAAGAAACGGGTGGTGGTTTTTACGGGAATACGGCTATGTTTTTGCCAACAGTCATTTTGCCTAACAGCAAGTTACGCATAATATTACCTTTGTATAGGTTGGTAATAGATAGCAGTAGAGAAAAAAATGGACACGGAATTTTACCAGATATATTATTGCCACCCAATAGCATTGCTATAAAAAAGGGGATTGATTTAAAAATGGATACCATTAAAAGCATAATACTTAAAAAAACGACTGTAAGCAGCATACCCAATTAATATTGCCTCTTTTGTAATATGTTTACATTATTGTAATAAATATGATTTATTTTTAGCAAGTTGTTTAGCAATTTATTTTTAATATGAGACATGGGTATAACCAATATAGCATTACTAAACTTTTGATTGTTATACTATTGGGTGCTTTCCAGCAATTACTGGCACAGGATAGTAGCAAGCTGCCAATTGTTGTGCACACTAATAAATTAAACCTTAAACCAACTACCGATTTTGATCAGCGCTTTTCTTTTATAAATAAAGAAGGTGTAAATATTTGGGGTTACCGTGTGGGAGTAGTGGTAAACGATAAATTTAAAACAGGTATTGGCGGTTATTTTTTGAATCAAGATACAACTGTTGTAAAAACTGATCGTTCTGGTAATCCTACTAGTAAACTGCAACGCAAGCTTTATTTCGGTACTATTTATTACGAGCCATTTTTATTTAGAAAGGAATTGGTAGAAATGAGTTTGGTATTTGAGCTTGGTTATGGCAGAGCGGTTTTAGATTCTGCAAATAGTAAGCGCAATGGTAACAGACCGGCAACAGTTGTAAGTACGGAAGATAAGCAAGATTTTGTACCAGCAGGCGTTGGTGTTTCTTTCAATTTTAAAATTCCTGAAATTAAACACCTACACTTTTTAACATATATAGGTATTAATGCGATGACGGGGTTAAGAAAAACTATTTTTGAAAGCGATTTAAAAAACAATTTTGATGGTTGGTATTGGAGCATCGGCAGCGCCATTTTTATTGATAGAATGTTTGCAGATGCTAAGGCTAAAAAATTAAAGAAAAAAGCTGCACGAGAGACTTTATCTAAAATATAATTGCGCGATAAGCCAAAATAAAAAAGCACCTCTTTTTACAGAGATGCTTTCAATATTCAACCATCACAACATATTTATTCAGCTTCAGCAACCACTTCTTTTACTTCTGGTATCATACGTTTCATCATACCTTCTATACCTGCTTTAAGCGTAATCGTACTTGAAGGACAACCACTACAACTACCCTGTAACATTAGGTTTACAATACCATCGTTATAGCTTTTAAATTGTATGGCGCCCCCATCCATTTCTACAGCCGGCTTCACATAGTTTTCAAGCAATTCTTTTACACGTTTTACAATATCGTCATCATCTGCACTTACCGTATTACTTGCTTCTTGCTTAGTTTTTGCAACTTCTTCGTCGTTTACAACCATACCACCGTTTTCTAAATAATCTTTTAAAAACTGCTTTATGGTAGGTATTACATCTTGCCAATCGTCGGTATCAATAGTTTTTGTAAGTGTAATAAAATTGCTAGCTATAAATACACTTTTTATAAAAGGAAAACTAAATAATTCTTTAGCCAATGGTGATGGGCCAGCTAGGCTTTCGTCACCAAAATCAATACTTTTACCAGGATACAAAAGCTTGTTTGCCACAAACTTCATGGTTTCTGGATTTGGCGTCATTTCGGTATATATGCTAATAATTGGATTGCCAGTTTTGATCATAAATTAATTGTTTAACTATTGCAAAAGTAACAAAAGCCATTTACGAAATAGATTAAATACAAACCCGAATTATCTCTTAAAACTTAATTTTCGTTAATCGAAAGATATATTAAGGCGTTTTTATTGACTTTCTTGTGAATCATTATACAAAGCAACGACAACTTATTACCAATTAATCAATTGCAATACAGTGTTTAACTATCTTTAACAACTATAAATTACGCACATGTGGGCAGGCTTTATTAAAGGAATTATTTTAGGGTTTCTACTTGGCGTTTCTGTGGGGCCAGTCATTTTTGCTATCATAAAGCAAAGTATTAATAATGGACACAAGGCAGGTTATGCTTTTGTGGCAGGCATTTCTGTAAGCGATATTAGTGTTGTTATCATTTGTAATTTTTTTAGCAATATTTTTCAAGAAGCCTTAAGCCATCAAAAAATGATTGCCATAGTTGGTGGTGTTTTTTTAATTGCATTAGGTATTTATACATTCTTTTTTAAAAAAGAGCCGCATGAAGATGCTAATTTAGAAGTTAAGGTGCTGGGCAAAAGGCAATTATTGGGTATTTTTGCTTCTGGGTTTTTAATTAATATTTTAAACCCTGGTATTTTTATATTTTGGTTTGCTTGGAGTGCCACGATCATAGCAGATGCATCAAACGAATTGCATCCTAATGAGTACCGCTTTATAGTATTTGGCACCTGCTTATTATTTGTACTATTTACTGATATTTTAAAAGTAAAGTTGGCTGGTATTCTTAAGCCAAAACTTACCCCAAAAAATCTGCATCGCATCAATCAATTTGTAGGTGTTTTAATGATTGGCTTTGGGGCATTTTTAATAGTAAAACAACTGTATTTTAACAAATAAATAGTCTTGTGGCAATATTGCTATCGTATCTTTATTTGTAATGAAAATATTATTACTTATAGTTTGTATTGGTGTTACTACAACTGTATTTTCTCAGCAAGGTTTTGTGGTATTGCGTAAGCACTATCAAACCATACAAACCTATTTTCCTACAAGTTATATAAAGCTGCAACTTAGTAATAAGCAATGGTTAGAAGGTACAATACGACAAATAAAAGGCGATAGTTTATTTATTAATTTAATGGCTATAAGGCAGGTAGCTAATTTTTATGGGTTACCTACGATTGATACTGTAAGATTTGGCTTATTTAAAATTCATATAAATGAAATTTACGCACTACCTAAAAAAGGCACTGGCATGGACTTTTTAACAAATGGCACGTTGTTACAAATAGGGAGTGCTGGCTATATGGGGTTAAATATAATTAATGGTATTGGTAAAAATGAACCCATCTTTTCTTCTGAAAATGCAACAAGCCTTGGTATTGCAGCTGGTTTATTTGCCTTGGGAACACTGTTGCATAGTAATTATAAAGATACGTATATCCTTGGTAAAAAGTACCAATTACAAAGCTCAAATCATATTGATTCTACTGGTGTAATGCGTTAGTGAGTTCATTTAAAAAGTGTATTGCCACTTAATATTTACAATCCCATTTGGCATACATAAATTGGAAGATTTCATCGTAATTCGTGGTATTAAATAATTATGGCAAAGTACTCAACCAGACCTTCATTATTAAAGCGCCTTTGGAAATTTACCAAACGAACCTTTCTTGTAATGTTTGTATCTTCTTTGTTGTATATTATCATTTGTCGTTGGTTAATGCCGCCCATTACTATTACACAAATTACCAATAGTTTTAGCTATGGGTTGAAGCGAGATTATGTAAGCTGGGATGAGATTTCGTACAATGTAAAACTAGCTGCAATAGCTAGTGAAGACCAAGCCTTTCCTGACCATAATGGCTTTGACCTTGATGCGATAGAAAAAAGTTTTAAGCCAAGAAAAGGTAAAAAGAAAAAACTACCATTGGGTGCAGCCGCAAGCACCATTACATTACACAACAAACAGCTAAAAATGTGTTTCTATTTGGTGGTGGTGGATTAATGAAATATGTACGTAAAGTACCAGAAGCCTATTTTACAATAATGATAGAATTGCTTTGGGGCAAAAGACGCATTTTAGAAGTATATATAAATACCATAGAAATGGGTCCAGGTATTTTTGGTATAGAGGCAGCGTCACAACAATATTTTGGTAAATCTGCCAAAAACCTAACCAGGCAAGAAGCTGCAATGATTATAGCTTGCTTGCCAAACCCAAAACGCTTTTCGGTAAAACCAGTAAGTGCTCGTGTTGCATGGCGTTACCCTCAAGTAGTACGTGAAATGCGTAATATAGAGGACGATGCTGATGTACAAGCAATTATAAAGTAACAAATGGTTACCTCAATTTTATTAACCTAGTTGCCTTTTTATTATGGCGTTCCCCGCTTGAGCGGGGTCGGGCTGTTCGTTCCTAGTCCTCGCTACCTGCGGTAGCTGTGGGCTATGCACTGCCATCCCTTACGCATAGAGCAGCAGGTTAAGTAGTTTATTGAAATGTTAAGTGGAAGAAATATTATTGGTATGCTATTCTCAAGCAGGTCTATAGGCCTATTCGTTGCCGTTACTTGGTTATTAAATAATCCAATGTAATATTCAAATAAAACTTAGTCACTGGTCAGAGACCAGCGCCAGTGGGTTGTTCTACCTTACTTTGGGTTATACTCCCCGTACACGGCGTCACGAAAGCTTTTATGCAATTTGCCGTAAAAGGGCA
>JAYWCY010000184.1:0-4329 GCA_043780175.1 Chitinophagales bacterium | reverse complement strand
ACACCTGCAAAAACAATCATATCGGCATCAGTGCTTTGTGCTTTTTGTGCAAGCCCTAAACTATCGCCTATATAGTCTGCCACATCTTGAATATCTGGCTCTTGATAAAAATGAGCTAATACAATGGCATTTTTTTCTTATCAATTTTTCAATCTCTGCAAAGAGATCAAGTCTTGGATCTAAAGCGATATCCAAAAACCCTTTTTTAGAAATCTGTTGTGTTGCTGTTTCGATGTTCATAACTACCGTAGTATTCTTATAATAATATATTATTTCTATAACCCACTATTACTATTATGGGTGTGGATTTCGGGATAACTTATTTATCCCCACGGTGCGAAGTTAATTAGCTAAGGCTTATCCACTTAAACTCACAAATAATTAACATTTGTAAATGCTTAGTAGCACTATCTATTTGTTTGTTATTAACATCTGTGGATGACTGATAAGTGGTTTACACACATTAAGTAATTCACAGGTTACCAATACGAGACTAACAGGGATAACTAAGGATAAATAAACAGCCCTTAAACTTTTTTTCGGCTTCACCAAACGCAGTTAATCTATTTCTACTCACAAAATTTTTTGTAAAAATTGAGGTTATGCCCTATGTTACCAAATTATTAACAACTTGCTTGTGGGTAAAAAAAATGAAGATTTTTTTGGTTTGTATCGTTTTAAAATATTTTAAAAAGCGTTAATGTTTATTAACTATTGTAATGCCTAGTGCTATTTGTTTTTACTATTTTATCCACAATTTGTGTAAACGCATTATTCCCCTATTTTTGCCATCCTTAAAATTTTCATTAATAAAAATATTATGTCTGTTATTCAAACGATTCGTGACAAAGGTGGTTGGATTATGATTACGTTAATTGCTCTAGCCTTAATTGCATTTGTTCTTCAAGATAGAGGTCTTGGGGCAAAAGGTGGTGGTATTTTTGGTAATACTACAACCATGGGTAAAGTAAATGGTGTAACGATAGATAAAACTGAGTTTGAAAACAAACTTGCTTTTACCGAAAAAATGTATGGTCAGCAAGCTGGTACACGTGAGCAACTAATTGGTGGTGTGTGGTCACAAGAAGTAGACAGAATAATTACTGAGCAAGAATATGATAAACTTGGTTTATCTATTTCTGGTAAAGAGTTAACAGATGTATTATTTGATCCAAATACGTCGCCTTTAAAAAGAGAATTTACAGATCCAAAAACGGGCGAGTTTAAAGTAGCGGAAGCTAAAAATGCTTTTGCACAAATTAAAAAAAGCAAAAACGCCGAGCAGGTTGAAATGATTAACCAAGCATATATAGAACCAACTATACAGCAAGCGTTGCGTCAAAAATATTCAGCGTTGTTACAAGGTGCTGCATACGCACCTAAATGGTTAATAGAAAAAACACAAGCTGATAATGCAGCTGTAGCCTCTATTAGTTATGTAGCTGTCCCTTATTCTTCTATTATAGACACTGCTACAAAAGTGAGCGATGAAGAAATATTAGCTTACGCAAAAAAACACCATAAAGAATTTGATAAAGATGAAGAAAGCAGAACAATTAGTTATGTGGGCTTTGCAACTACACCAAGTGGTGCTGATAGCGCTGCTACCTTAAACCAAATAAATGAATTGAAATCTGATTTTGCTACAACAACAGATGCGAAAGCTTATTTAGGTAAAGTTGGCAGCGAAATACAATATTATGATAGCTATCTTAGTAAAACTAAAATGCAACAAGCAAATAAAGACAGCATCACTAAACTAGCTGTTGGTCAAATATATGGTCCTTATTTAGATGCTAATAACTACACGATTGCTAAAATGGTAGGTGTAAAACAATGGCCAGACAGTGTAAAAGTTCGCCATATATTGGTAGCAACTTTTGATCCTAAAAGCGGTCAACAAATAAAGCCTGATAGCGTAGGTAAAAAACTAATTGATAGTATAGAATTAGCTATTAAAGGCGGTGCAAATTTTGATACGTTGTGTGTAAAATACTCTGAAGATCCGGGAAGTAAAGATAAAGGTGGTGTGTATGATTATTTTCCGCAGGGTCAAATGGTTGGCTCTTTTAACGACTTTGCGTTCGATAAATCAGTGGGCAGTAAAGGTGTTGTAAAAACAGAATATGGCTACCATTACATCGAGGTATTAGGACAAAAAAATCCACAGCCAGCTTATAAAGTGGCTTATTTATCAAAATCTATTATTGCAAGTAATGAAACTGTAACTACAGCACAAACTGCAGCAGCACAATTTTCGGCTACCAGTAAAAGCAAAAAATTATTTGATGAAAACGCATTAAAACTAAATAAACAGCCAATACCGTCTAGCGAGATTAAAGCCATAGATTTTACGGTTGCCGGAATTGGTGCTGGTAATGATGCTCGCAAATTAGTAAGATGGGTATATGATGCAAATGCTGGTGATATATCAGAACCATTTGAAATGGGCGATAAATACATTGTAGCGGTCGTAACAAGTACAAATAAAGCAGGTTTACCAAGCGTTTCAGCGCTTCGTCAATTGGTAGAAAATTTGGTACGCAACGAGAAAAAAGCTAAACAAATTATTGATACTAAGTTTAAAGGTGCAACCTTAGAAGCCATTGCTGCAAATGCTGCTACAACTGTACAAAGAGTTGATAGCGTATTATTCAGCAATCCTTTCATACCGGGGGTTGGTATGGAATTAAAAGTAGTAGGTGCTGCGTTTAATGCTGGCTTAAAAGGTAAAGTAAGTGAAGCAATTGCTGGTAATAGTGGTGTATATGCGGTACGTGTAGAAAACATTGCTAATAAAGCGGCAGTTGCAACAGAGGCCATTGCTGTAAAACAATCATTATTGCAGTCGCAAAAAATGGCAGCTTACAGAAGTGGTGATGCTTTGAAGAAAGCTGCCACTATTAAAGATAACAGAGCTAAATTTTATTAATAGTTACAATTTTCAAGGTCTATAATAGCCATCTAGCATTTGCTAGATGGCTTTTTTGTTTCTGATAGCGAAACTAGCAACGCCTATATAAGTTGTAGTTTTACACTTTGTTTTAGTTACAACCATTTAAATAAATTATAGTGTCAGATATCATAGTTAATAAAGTTGCAGAAAGTGGACTTATATCCTTTGATTTGGAAGAATATTATCCAAAAGGTGAGATAGCGGTGTTCGATTTAAAAGACTACTTATTTATGGGTTTAATTTTAAAAGAAAAAGATTATCGTGCTGCACTATTAACTACCGATTGGGCGCAATACAAAAATAAATATGTAGCCATTACTTGTACAGCCGATGCCATTGTACCAATGTGGGCTAATATGCTTGCAGCAAGCTATTTACAGCCTGTGGCAAAAGATGTGGTATTTGGTAACGAACAGCAATTAATAGCCATTGTACTAACTAAAAATTTAGCTGCTGTAAATGGTGAAGCATTTACTGATAAGCGAGTTGTGGTAAAGGGTTGTGGTGATGTGGCCATACCAGAAGTAGCTTACGTAGAAATTACCAATAAATTACGCCCATTTGCCAAAAGTATTATGTATGGTGAGCCTTGTAGTACTGTGCCTATTTATAAAAAACGATAAGTATTATTTTAAAACATGAATAACCTGTTTTTGAATACTTATCGTAAATTTTTTACCAGTACCAGTTTTTAAGTTGGTTGAATAAGTAAGTAACTTCTTGTATTTAATAAACAAGCAAAAAACCAAGAACCTGCAATAGCAACATGCTCTATCATCGCATCAACAATACTTACAGGCTGAAATAACTCAATATAGCTGGAACAAGTGCAAGGCTGCGTGTACACCAAAAAAAATGATATATAAAGCTCCGGATTTAACTTAAAGCGGCCTTAAACATTAAAAAAAAGACAAAAAATAATGTAAATTTTTTTGCCATTCAATTAATATGTGTAATTTACACATTAAATTAAAAAACTCGCTTTATGAAACAAAAAATTTTACTCTTATTTGTGTTATTTTCTGGGGTAGTAACTACTACTTTGTTTTCTCAAGTAGGTAATACCAACATCTACTTCCCAGAACCGGTACAAGTTGTAGGTTCATTTAATAACTATACTACAACACCATATGGCACAGACTATCGCACTACTAGTTATCGCACGGTATCAACCGTTTCTAGTACAGCAAAACCTACAGATGGACGAGGTCAGTGGGCGACTACCATTAATGTAGCAGCATCGGGTGGGGATATAACACCAGCTAACTTAGCAGGTGGTGGTAATGCAGGCGGTGGATTTTTATTCATTTCTGGTTCAGCCTCCGGCCGATTTGGTAATAAGTGGGCTTTTAATACCGTAGCACAAGTAGCTT
>JAYWCY010000183.1:0-3177 GCA_043780175.1 Chitinophagales bacterium | reverse complement strand
AATCAGCTCACTTTTTTGAGGAATTTTTAGTACCACTTCTGCGGTGGTTTGTATAATAGGTAGCTTGTACAAGTCGCCATTACTCTTATGCCAAGTAATACCACCATCATCAGATGCTGCATAGCACATATCGTGATTGCTAGATACGTCTGCACTTTCTCGCCAAACCCATGAAATATGTATGGTACCCTTAACATCTACACAAGCCTGCCAATAAGCATTCCGCTTGCCTTCACCATTAATTAATACATCTTGCAACCGTAGCCATTTTTTGGCAGCGATACTGTATTTATTGATGATAAAATTACCATTCCCAGAACTACCATCTCGGTAAAAAAAGAGTAAATCGCCATCGGCTAATCTATAAAATTCAGGATATGTCACCTTGCCTTCTTTATCACCTGTCATGGGCATCTCGGAGGTAAGTTCTAAACCGAAAGGCTCAGTGCTTTTGCAATAATGCAACCTATTACCATGATGATCCCAGGACAAGTGTAGGTAGCCATCACCATCAATCATCATACTGATAATATTATGAGCATCTTTTACATTACCCTTGTAACTAGTCCGTTTTACTTCCCATTTATTACTGGTAATTTCTCGCTTTCCTAACACGACATACCCTGCGCTATCATAATAAGAAACAAACTGAACACCGTTAAGTGACACCACCGAATTTTTTCTGAAAATAGCCGTATTCACTGCATTTTTAGCCCATCCCAAACCGATTGGCCTTTGGGCATTTACAGCAATTGTTGCTGTAAATATTAAAAAAAGTATGGCAATAGTTTGACGCATATTCTATTAATCGTTTGTGTAACCAACTTTTATTTTTCAATAACGCTTTAGTTGTGTCACTCACTTGTGCGTTTATAACTTTATTAGACTTTTATCAAAGCGTATAAAACATTACTATTTATGTTATTTTTAATCTATCTACTGCATTTATAAAAAATTGAAAATATTCTAATGCTCCAGTGTGCGACGCAACTAAAGCTTGGCTTTAAGCTACAGATGACCAATAAAAATTAGTACTACTTTCCTTTATTTAGATATCTATATAACTCTGTACCAGCTAATAAAAAAGCGCCAACACCGTACACAGCGGTACTGTTTTGATCAACCTTATCGGGTGCTGCACCAATAGGTTGCACATAACCCAACATACCATTTGGTTGTACACAGTCTACCAAAGCCTTCCAACTTTTTAGCACAACAGGCAAGTAGATTTTCTTATCTAATATATTATGATTGATGCCCCACATTAAAGCATATGCATAAAATCCTGTACCGCTTGTTTCCTTGATAGGATAGCTTGCCGCATCCAACAAAGAAGCATGCCACGTACCATCAGGTTGTTGCAAAGACACGATTTTAGCAGACATATCTTTATACAAACTAATGAAGCGTTTTCTATCTTTATAATGCTTTGGCATATTGTCTAATACTCGTACCAAACCAGCCAAAACCCACCCATTACCACGACTCCAAAATACCTTTTCGCCATTCTTTTCTTTTTTATTTAAATAGCTACCATCACGGCTGTATAGGTAAGCTGAACTATCATATAAATAATCTGTTGTTTTCCACCAAAGTTTTGTGGCAATATCAAGATATTTTTTATCCCCTGTTGCAGTAGACAAATAGCTTAAAGCAGTTGGTGCCATAAACAAAGCATCGCACCAAGCCCATTCTCTATCTACAATACCGGGCACCCATTCTAAGCTTTCGGTATGTGGTTGCAAAACAATGGTATCAGCTACTAATTTAAATTGCGTGATCATTTTCTCGTCTTTATACTTCATATACAACAACGAGTAAGTTTGACCTACACAATAATCATCTGCATGAAAATGCCTTGCACCTACGTTCCAATTTACATCATTACCAAACTTTAGCAATATATGCTCATAGCTATCATTTTTACTGATGGTACTTAATACCTGCAAACCCGTGTAGCAAGCAGCATTTGTCCAATTTGTTTTACTAAACTTAACGCCACTTATTGCCCATTCTTTCAATTGCCAATCAGCTACTTTTTCCATTAAAGCCTCAATCTTTTGTGGCTGAAACAAAGAATCAAGTAATTGTACTTGCGCATTACCTAAAAAAGAAAAAAATATTACTAGTATAACTAGCGAAAATGATTTTACCATGGCATTTCGTTTTGGCAAATATGATGACTATTTAACAAATGCTGTTAATGAACAATCTTTTAATGCTTTTATACCTGCTGCAATAGAAGCAGCATTGATTTCTGCGCCTTCTTTGCCAGTGTGTGTGTGCTCTTTAGGAAAAAAAGGAGCTACTTTTTCTTGACCCAATGCATCGTATTTATCAGCTGTAAGTGTATTCAAGTCAATAAAAGCAATACTTGTTTGCCTTGCTACTTCCAAACACCAGCCACCATAATTATTCCCACCATTACGAATGATTTTACCATTTTTCCAATCGTTACGAGGAATTGGAGAACAGATAATAGCAGTAGCACCTTTCGCTTTTACATCAGCAATAAACTTGCGCATATACCAGCCATACGTGTGTACAGTTTCTTCTTTCTTGGTAAGTAAATTCATTACCACTGCACTGTCCTCACTCACGCCTTTTATAGTACCCCTTGCTCGTGAAGAATCATTTAAAGGGCTGCTATCATTATGACCAAATTGCATCATCACATAATCACCTGATTTTACTTTTGCCAATACTTTATCCCACAAGCCTTGTGTTTGAAAAGTACGGCTACTTGTACCTCCCATTGCATGATTTTCAATATTAATTTTATCGGTATCAAAATATGGTTTTAGATAATCTGCCCAGCCCCATAAACCACCATCACCAAGGCCTTTACCATTTTTAACGGTGCTATCGCCAATGACAAAAAGGGTTGGCTTTTTTTGTTCATGAATGATAAAAGAACACAATAAAATAGCTGCCAAAAGCAACATATAATTACGAGATATAAAACGTTTCATAGTATTGATTTAGATAGTTACTTTAAGATAATTATTCAGTTTGCAATCGGTTAGTTTTTTAAGTCCGTCAACGACAGATGCAGCATTTATAGTAGCACCTTCTACATTGGTATGAGTATGTTCATTTGGAAAAAAAGGTTTTACTTTTTCTTGACCCATAGCTTCATATTTCGCAGCAGTAATATTATTTAAATCAATAAAAAAT
>JAYWCY010000182.1:0-7585 GCA_043780175.1 Chitinophagales bacterium | reverse complement strand
GACACTTATTTGGGCTCTAAAATTGGTGCCGCTAGAGTGCATGGTTTTCAAGGCGATGATTTAAATGCCAATAATACCATTGCGGCTTGCGTAAAGCACTTTGCTGGCTATGGTTTTGCGGAAGGTGGTAGAGATTATAATACTGTAGATGTTGGTACCAATACGCTTTACAATATTATTTTTCCGCCTTTTAAAGCAGCTGTAGATGCAGATGCTAGAACGGTGATGAATGGTTTTAACGTATTAAACGGTATTCCTGCAACTGGTAACAAATTTTTACAACGAGATATCCTAAAAGATAAGTGGCATTTTAATGGTTTTGTGGTGTCAGATTGGGGATCTGGCAAAGAAATGATAGACCATGGATTTGCTAAAGATTTAAAGCAAGTAGCCGAATTATCTGCCAAAGCTGGTAGCGATATGGATATGGAATCTTATGCCTATGTGACTCATTTAAAAGCCTTGGTAGAAGCGGGTAAGGTAGATGTGGCATTAATTGATGATGCAGTTAAACGCATTTTAAGAGTAAAATTTGAGCTTGGTTTATTTGATGATCCTTACAGGTATTGCGATGCTGAAAGAGAAAAGAAACTTATTTACCATCCTGACCATTTAGCTGCGGCTTTAGATGTAGCTAAAAAGTCTATTGTACTGTTAAAAAATGATCATCAATTGCTACCATTAAGTAAAACACAACAAAATATTGCCATTATTGGTGCGCTGGCTGATGAAAAAAATAGCCCACTTGGTAGCTGGCGTGTTGGTAGCGATGATAGCAGTGCTGTTTCTTTTTTAGAAGGGTTTAAAACGTATAATACCAACTACAAATACGCAAAAGGTGCAGATGTAACCATTGGTAAAACTAGTTTTATTACCGAATTGAAGATTAATGAAACCGATAAATCTGGCTTTCAAGCGGCTATTAATTTGGCCAAGCAATCTTCTATCGTCATTATGGTTTTGGGCGAACATGGCTTTCAAACAGGCGAGGGTAGAAGTAGAAGTAAATTAGACTTGCCGGGTGTACAACAACAATTATTAGAAGAGGTATACAAGGTTAATAAAAATATTGTATTGGTGTTAATGAACGGACGGCCACTGGCTATTCCTTGGGCTGCCGAACATATCCCTACTATTTTAGAAACTTGGCAGCTTGGTACCGAAACTGGTTATGCCATTGCACAGGTTTTATTTGGTGATTATAATCCATCTGGTAAGTTGCCAATGACATTCCCACGCAGCGTGGGGCAAGAACCTTTGTATTACAATCATTTTAGCACTGGTCGCCCTGGACCGATAGATTTAGTATTCTGGTCGCATTATATGGACGAAAGTTACAAGCCATTATATCCTTTTGGTTTCGGATTAAGCTATACAAAATTCAGTTATAGTAACTTTAAAATTGATAGCAGTTATCAAGCAGCTATTAAGGTAAGTGTTACAGTAACCAACACAGGCAAGTTTGCTGGTGAAGAAGTTGCTCAATTGTACATTCATGATAAAATTGCCAGCATTGTGCGGCCAGTAAAAGAGCTAAAAGGCTTTCAGAAATTTAAACTTAATGTTGGTGAATCTAAAACTGTCACATTCGCATTAACTGATGCGGAACTTGGTTTTTACAATAATGAAGGTGTATTTATAGTAGAACCAGGTGAGTTTGATATTATGATTGGTACTAACTCACAAGATGGAATTGGTGGACTAATTAATAGAAAATAAAAGCATATTGTTTTACTTAAATTGGTTGCGATAGTAATGTATTGCAACCAATTTTTTGTAAATTAGGTATATAATATAATGATTGATTGTGTGTCACTTTTGCACAATAAAGTAAAACCGCCGCAGTGTGCGACGCAACTGCAGGTAAATAGTAGTACAATTGCTGACCAACAAATAGAAATAATATAACTATCTAATTAAGTGGAGGTTATAATAAACTAATAGTCAATACTTCTTTCGTGCTATTTGTTAGTTTAAAGCGATTGTCAATTCTATAACCAACTATCCATACAATACGTTTATCGCTTTCTATTACCCAAATATGTTCCTTTTGTGTTTTAGATAGTTTGAGGTCAATAAAAAACTTACTGAGCTTTTTCTTCTTCGTCATTCCCAAAGGGTAGAAGTAGTCACCCATTTTATATGGGCGAAGCATTAGTGGATAACGAATCGCATCTGCATCAATGGTAGCAACTGTATTTTCTGTGGATAGTTGACTTTCGACTGTGGACGAATAGAACACCAATTTCCCCGCACTAAATGTTACTGCTGCTATGCCTTTTTCAATTAATACATGGGTCGCTTCTTCTGCTTGTTTTGGTGCAATAATCAGCCAGTTTCTATTAATAATTAAGCGATGTGTAGTAGAAGCCATAAAACTACCATTATCGGCATCTAACAATTTTATTACTTCATCTATCTGCGTAGCTTCAAAGCCATAATCTTTCACTATTTCATACACTATACTGCGCAATGGCTGCTGCTTTTTTAGCTTTAAAATAGGGATATGGGTTTCATTGCCTTTTACTTCTAGCAGTTTACTTTTTGTAGTGCTCATTGTTTGATTGTACACCATTTCTACTTCTTTAAATCGTTCAATATTGCCCAATAAATTATCATCTACTTTTGGGTAAATGGTCTGCATTAATGGCATTACTTGGTGCCTAATAAAATTTCGCGAATACTTATTGGTAGCATTGCTGCTATCTTCTACCCAAGATAAGTTCTGTTCGTTTCCATAAGCTACAATCTCTGCTCTTTTGGCAAATAATAATGGCCTGATAATATGACCTTGCTTTGGTAAAATACCATGCAAACCACCAATACCACAACCTCTAAAAAAGTTCATTAACAGCGTTTCAATATTATCATCTGCATGATGGGCGGTAGCTATAAAAGCCGTTGACAGTCCACGGTCGACGGTCAATGGTAAACCCTGGTCTATGTTCTGTGGTCTGTCGACTAAGCTATTAAACCATCCATATCTTAGTTCTCTTGCAGCTACTTGAATAGAAAGTTTGTTAGCTGTTGCGTAAGTTGTAGTGTCAAATTGTTGTACCAAAACTTCTTTACCGTGCTTGCTACCAAGTGCTTTTACAAAGGCTTCATCTCTATCACTTTCTGCGCCTCTTAATTTAAAATTACAATGTGCAATTGTAAAATTAAAACCAGCTTTTGCAAACAAATCAACCATTACCACACTATCTATACCACCACTTACTGCTAGTAAAAGGTGATGGTTGATAGGTGATAGTTGAAAGTGGTCAGCAATGTATTTTTTCAATCTTTCTAATAGCATGGTAAGAAAATAAAAACCCGTCTGGTTTTTGTTTCAGACGGGTTATAAAAATATGATTATATCTTTAATGACTAAGTTTTGCAAATGATATAATTAATGCAACAATAGTAATAGCTGTTGCAATTAACCATTTAATCAAATCGACCTTTGCTTCACCAATTGTTGACAATAATTTACCTACAATTTTTGCTAAATCTTCTTTCGTTGCAAAAACGTTTGTTTTTTCTTGCAATTTACTATCCACTTTATGTTCAATGATTTCAATAAAAGCCTCGGCTTCTTTCTCGCCAATTTTAGCTTTTAATAATTCGTATAATTTTATTTCAGAAATAACTAGCGCCATCTTCAAGAATTTATGATATCAAATATACTTACAAATCTGCAATTTCAAATTAATCAAGTTATCCCTAAAATCATAGTCAATCATATCAATCAGATAAATCAACGGTTCACTTTAGCCCAAGTATCTTTCAAGGTTACAGTTCTATTAAATACTAATTGGTCTTTAGTACTGTCTTTGTCTAAACAGAAATAGCCCTTGCGTAAAAATTGAAATCTTTCAGTTAGCGTTGCTTCACCTAACGATGGTTCTGCGTAGGCTTTGGTAACAATTTGTATCGAGTGAGGATTAATATAATCTTTAAAATCACCTTCTGCACTACTTACATTTTCTTCGGTAAATAGGCGGTCATACAAGCGAATTTCTACAGGTAATGCAGTGCCTGCACTTACCCAATGTAGCGTACCTTTTACGTTAATGCCACTCGTATCGTTGCCACTTTTACTTTCTGGTATATAACTGCATTTTACTTCGGTAATATTACCGTCTGCATCTTTTACAAAGTCGTCACATTTTATAATGTAAGCACTTTTTAAACGTACCATTTGGCCTGGCGCTAGACGAAAATATTTTTTAGGTGCTACTTCCATAAAGTCCTCACGCTCTATATAAATTTCTCTGGTAAAAGGTACAGATCTATTACCTCCGTTTTCATCTTCTGGATTGTTCTCGCTACTTAATGTTTCTTCCATATCTAAGTAATTGGTAATGATTACTTTTAAAGGATCAAATACTACCATCCTCCGCTGTGCAATTTTGTTTAAATGCTCACGTACACAAAATTCTAGCAACCCAAAATCAATTAAGTTCTCTCTTTTTGCCACACCAATTTTATCGCAAAACTCTCTAATGCTTTCTGGTGTAAAACCTCGTCTCCTCATGGCACTAATAGTTGGCATACGTGGATCATCCCAACTGGTTACATGACCATCATTTACCAATTGCAACAGCTTACGCTTACTCATAATGGTGTATGTCATGTTCAAGCGAGCAAACTCGTATTGCTTAGACTGAAAAATCCCCAAATTCTCAATACACCAATCGTACATGGGTCTGTGTGGAATAAACTCTAGCGTACAAATTGAGTGTGTAATTTGCTCAATAGCATCGCTTTGCCCATGTGCAAAATCGTACATTGGATAAATGCACCATGCATCGCCCGTTCTATGGTGGTGTGCATGTTTGATGCGGTAAATAATTGGGTCACGCAGTAACATATTGGTGCTAGCCATATCTATTTTAGCACGCAATACTTTCTCGCCATCTTTATATTTACCAGCACGCATATCGGCAAATAATTCCAGATTTTCTGCAATGGTTCTGCTTCTGTAAATATTGGCAATACCAGGTTGTGTAGGTGTACCTTTTTGTGTAGCAATCTCTTCGCTGGTGCTATCATCTACATAAGCCAAACCTTTCTCAATAAGTGCTACGGCAAATTGGTATAAGTTTTCAAAATAGTCAGATGCATACAGTTCATTAGCCCAGTTAAAGCCAAGCCATTGTACATCTTCTTTAATGCTATCTACATATTCTGTGTCTTCTGTAACGGGGTTAGTATCATCAAATCGTAAATTGGTTTGTCCACCGTATTTTTTTGCCAATCCAAAGTTTAAACAAATGCTTTTTGCATGACCCATGTGTAAGTAACCATTGGGTTCTGGTGGAAATCGGGTAAGAATGCTTTTGTGTTTACCGCTTGCTAAATCCGCTTCAACAATTTCTTCTATAAAATTCAAACTTTTTTCTTCGCTCATATCTAATGCTTGTTGTGCTTACAAATATAGGGTTTCAGATGTAAGCTGATTATGTGGTACTTGATGATTTGTGCATTTTGTAATGATAACGTTTGCGCAAAAACAGTGCAATTACCTGCCATTTGTCCTTTTTTATTACCTATAAATACTAGCAGTGTGCAACTAATACCAATAGTTATTAGCTTGGCTACTTTAATAGACAACATTATGTACAAATTCATTGCTTTTGTTTTGGCATTTCATCCAATATTTATTCAAGCACAAGTTCATTGGTACAATGTTGACAGTCTGTTTGTCCCTTTACCGGCGTCGGTGCATGTATTTTATACTAACGATAGCATTGATGGAAAGCCCAATATTGCTTACTATGTATCGGCAGAATTAAAAGATAAAACCCTTGATTTTACTGCGCAAATAGGTCATGGGAAGCGCTTTACACCCAGCCAGTATTTTGAAACCGAAGGCAAGCCATTGGTTGTTGTTAACTGTACCTTTTTTGAGTTTGTACACAATAGTAATTTAAACCTAGTAATGAATGATGGTAAACTATTGGCTTATAATAATGCCGCTAGTGCTGGCAGAGGGAAAGACACTTTTACCTACAGTCATGTATTTGCTAGCGCCATAGGTATTACTAAAAAACGCAAAGCTGATGTGGCTTGGTTATATACCGATACTAGTAAACCTATTCATTTTGCTTCGCAAATACCACTCAATCCCATTAAAGATTCTTCGGCCGCATTTGTGTATAATACCACAGGTATGACCAAATGGAAAATGCAAACTGCCGTAGGTGGTGGCCCAGTATTGCTGCAACATGGCAACATACAAATAAGTAATAACGAGGAACTAAAATTTGGTGGTAAAGCTGGGCTTACAGATAAGCATCCACGTACTTGCATGGGCTATACTAAAGATGGTAAGCTGATTATTATGTGCATACAAGGTAGATTTCCTTCTTTAGCGGAAGGTTTAAACCTTACCCAAGAAGCACAACTACTTAAAGACCTAGGCTGTACCGAAGCCCTAAACCTGGATGGCGGTGGTAGTAGTTGTTTATTGGTAAATGGTAAGCCCACCATACAAGTAAGCGACAAAGAAGGGCAAAGACCTGTGCCAGCTGTGTTTATGATAAAATATTTTAAATAATGCTATGTTTTTCTAGAACAGTTAATGTGTTGAAAATTAAACCAATAGACGTCCATATGATTTAAATTATAATATATGTTGGGTAAATATTTATTTACAAATGGTATTTTACGTTAATGGCGGCACATCATTTTATCTAAAATTGGTAGTATTCTTTAGCAACTTGATCTACTTTTTAATATTTTCAAAATAGTAGTAGTCATGTATTGCGAAAAGTGTAATCGGTTGCAAATTCAATTAAAATTATTACTTTTGAAATGCAATGTTGTAATAATCGGGTTAAATTATATCGTGATTAAAGTTACTAAACACCATTTTTTATCCAATCATAATTTTTTAAAACGCATATTTATATTGCTTTACTAGTTTGACTAGTCTGGATTTCAATGTATAAAAGATTACACCTAAATTCAATTTTTTAATTGCCATACAATGAACGATTGCTCAAATCTTGATGATATAGCTTTATTGCAGCTATTAACATTGGGAGATAATGCAGCCTATACAGAAATTTATAATCGCTATTGGCAAAATTTATTTGCCATAGCTGCCAATAAATTAAGAAATCTTGCAGATGCAGAAGAGATTGTTCAAGATATTTTTTTAGAAATTTGGAATAGACGCGGAACATTTGTTTTTAATACAAAATTATCTTCATATTTAAGTGCTGCGGTCTCTTATAAAATTATTAATGTTTTAGCTAAAAGAAGCGTTAAAGCAAGATATAATCAATATAACAGCTATTTTAGACCAATCATGGCATAAGCCATACGCAATCAACAATGCGCTATATGTTTTACCTGAACCACTTGGACCTTGTAAGCCCATTTTAATCTTAACGTTTTTCTTGATTGGAAAATCCAAGAGATTTGTACCCCTAATACTATCTATGCTTGACCCCTGTAACTCTATCAAAATATTTTGAATTTAAAATATTTATAGTAGTATATAAATCAATTTGAAATGGGGGTCAAAACAAAATGGTAGGTGGGGACTAACTTAAAATGGTATTAGGGGGTCAAGGCTAGCTGGTAATAGGGG
>JAYWCY010000181.1:0-7003 GCA_043780175.1 Chitinophagales bacterium | reverse complement strand
TGCATATCCAAGTGATTGGTAGGCTCATCCAGCATCATAAAATTGCTTTTACTCACAATTACTTTCGCAAGAGCAACACGTGCTTTTTCGCCACCACTTAATAGCTTTATTTTCTTATCGGCATCATCGCCGCTAAACAAAAAACAACCCAATAAACTACGTAATTCCAACTCGCTTTTGCCACTACGTGTTTCACTCATTTCGTCTAAAATGGTGTTGTTTAAGTTTAAAGCTTCTAGTTGGTGCTGGGCGTAAAAACTACTTTCTACATTGTGCCCCCAAACTCGTTCACCTTCAAAGGTTTCTACACCAGCAATAATGCGTAGTACGGTACTTTTACCTTTGCCATTGGCGCCAATTAAAGCAATTTTATCGCCTCTATCTATTTCTGCTACCGAGCCTTGTACAATAATGTTGTCGCCAAATCTTTTGGTTACATCTTTTAAGGTTACCAATACACGGCCGGGCTGATTATTTACCTGAAAATTGATTTTGATATTCGGCCTTTCAAGGCTTACATTTTCTATACGTTCAATTTTATCTAAGCGCTTGACAATACTTTGTGCAGCCGCAGCTTTACTAGCTTTTGCCTTAAAACGCTCTACAAATCGCTCTTGCTGACGAATGTAATCTTGCTGATTTTCGTAAGCTTTTTGCTGCATGTCAATACGAATCATTTTTTCAGCTTCGTAGTATTCATAATTCCCAGTATATATATGTAGTTCTTGTTGATAAATTTCAACAATTTTATTAACCATTCTATTCAAAAAATATTTATCGTGACTCACAATTACCACGCTACCTTGATAGTGCATTAAATATTTTTCAAGCCACTCAATAGATGGTAAATCCAAGTGATTCGTAGGTTCATCTAGTAGTAATACATCTGGTTGTTGCAATATCATTTTAGCTAGCAAAACTCTCATTCTCCAACCACCACTAAACTGTTTGTATGGTTTTCCAATTTGCTCGTTGGTAAAGCCTAAACCGTGTAATACTTCCTCGGTTTTGTACTGAATGTTATAACCATCCAGTACATCCATTTCGTGCAACTTATCCGTGTACTCAGTCAGTAATTTTTCGTTTTCTTCTTCTTCCAATTCTTTGCCTAGTTCTTCAATTTCTTTTTCTAGCTCACGTACACGTTCAAATGCACCCATTGCTACTTCTAAAATAGAATCGTTGGTATCAAAACTCAATAAATCTTGATGTAAATAACCAATAGAAGTGCCACGACCTTTTTCCACTGTACCTTTTGAAGGTAAATATTGCCCAACTAATACCTTTAATAAAGTAGATTTTCCTGTACCATTATAGCCAATCAAGCCAATTCTATCGCCTGGTTGAATATGCCACGTAGCATCTTCTACAATAACTCTAGCACCAAACTCAAACGTAACATTCTGCAAACCTAATAACATGCAACAAAAAATTTTTGAACGGCGAAGGTAATTGACAGTGAGCGTTTTTTTACTTTACTTTTGAACGATAAATAGAATTACATGAAATATTTGTAAAAATTTTCGAGCTAACTTGCATAAAAAGCGATGAAAATTTTGTTAGATATATTACGTGGCAAAACAAAATCTAAAAATAAGTACATGAAAAAATTATTAGGATTGGCATTCATAACTGGCCTTGCAGCTTGCGGTAGTAGCGATAAACCTAAGGAAGCAGTGAAGCAAACCGTTTTGGTGCAAAGTAAAAATACTGCCGCATTTAACTTGCAGTTTGATAAGCTAATGGACGATTATTTTCAGCTAAAAGATAATTTTATTGCTGAAAAAGATAGTGCTATTACTGCTTATTCAAAAATAATTATGGCAGATGCTGATAGTTTAAAAGTAACAGAATTAAAAGCTGATAGTAGTATTATTAGTAAGGCGAAGTCTTATTCAGAAAGTATTTCTGCAGAATTGAAAGGGTTACTTGGTGAGAAAACGATTGATGCAAAACGTAAATCATTCCAAATGGTGAGCGATCAATTGTTTGATCTTGCACGAACAGTACAATACGACAATCAAAAAGTGTATCAGCAAAACTGCCCAATGGCATTTGGCGAAACTGGTGCCAATTGGTTAAGCAAATCATCAGATATTCAAAACCCATACTTGCCTAAAAAAATGTTGTCATGTGGCGAAGTAAAAGATAGCATTGGCAACGTTAAATAATTGCTTTTGTAAGATTGATTGTAACAATGCGTCACAACAAGTATAAAAATTAATAGATTATGAACGATACAATTAATACAAATAACACGACCGAAATAGCTGATTTTGGTGCAGGTTGCTTTTGGTGTGTAGAAGCGGTTTTTCAAAGGGTAGAAGGCGTGTTAACGGTACTGAGCGGTTATGGTGGTGGTCATGTAGAAAATCCAACTTACGAGCAGGTTTGCGATAAGCAAACGGGTCACGCAGAAATAATTAGAATCACATTCGATAATAAAAAAATACGCTATGAAGATTTGCTAGAAATATTTTGGAAAACGCATGACCCAACAACGCTTAATAAACAAGGGAATGACTTAGGCCCACAGTATAGAAGCGTGATTTTTTATCATAATGAATCACAAAAAGAAAAAGCAGAACAATACAAAGCTGACTTAGATAAAGCTGGCGTTTTTGATAAGCCAATTGTAACTACTATAGAGCCTTTCATGAATTTTTATCCTGCTGAAAATTACCACCACGATTATTATAATAATCACCAAAATCAAAGCTATTGCTACTTTGTAGCAAAGCCAAAAGTTGAGAAACTGGAAAAGTATTTTAAAGATAAAATGAAAAAAGAGTATTTATAAACTATTCAACTGTTTTTTAAAAGTTTCACTTATTTAAGTGGAACTTTTTTATTTTTAATGATGCTATTAACATATCACAAGATTGTTGAATGGTTGAAAGGCTTTATGCTTACTTGCCCATCAAAAAAGTTATTACATATTGAGTGCCCTGGTTGTGGCTTTCAGCGTAGTTTTTTTGCGTTGCTGGATGGCGATGTGGTTAAAAGTTTACAATTGTATCCAGCATTAATGCCAATAATGGTGCTGATTTTTTTTTCTATTGTCAATTACAAGTACCAATTTGCTTTTAATAAACAAATAATTAAATATTCAAAAATATGTTCACTACTTGTTGTGTTACTTTTCTACTTGTATAAATTAGTAAGCCATCAAATATTTTATACTTAATCTTTTCTTTTCCAACCAATTAAAATAACGCCCGCTACAACAATTAAAGTCCCAATAATTTGCTCGGTAAAAATTCTTTCGTGTAGTACAATATGCGCTTGTAAAACGGTACTCACAGGACCAATACTGGTGATAATGGATACATTGTTGCTGCCAATGCGTTTCATGGCGTTAGAAATCATAAACGAAGGAATCACTGTGGCAATAATGGCCAATGCAATGCCATAACCAATTAAGCTGGGTGTAAAATGAAAACTAACAAAGGTTCTGGTAGTAAAATAATGTGTAAATACGCCTAAGGTAGCAAATAGCATTGCATAAGCTGTGTATCGTGTAGCACCCACTTTACCTACCAATTTGCCAGTGCCAACCAAGTAAATGGAGTAAGTGATAGCACATAAAAATACCATAAAACTGCCATAGAAGAAATTAGGATTGCGGGTATCAATTCGTAACTCGCCAAAGTAAGCAATACCAATACCAATATAGGTTAATAGTAAGGCAATAATTTGAATACGATTGAGCTTGCTTTTGAAAAAGTAGGTATTAATAAGCACCGCAAAAGTTGGGTATAGAAACAAAATCAATCGTTCTAAACCTGCAGATATGTATTGAAGACCAATAAAGTCGAAGAGGCTACTGATATAATAACCGAAAATACCCATTAAAGCGATGTAGAACCATTGCTTTTTTGATATTGCGACAGTACCTTCTTTTTTAGAAGCAAACCACGCAATAGCAATGTAAAATGGTAATGAAAACAACATTCTTAAACTCAATAGCGTAATGGCATCAACCTTTGTGCTTGCAAAAGCTAGCTTTACAAATATGGCTTTGGTAGAAAATAGAATAGCACCTGTTAATGCGATGGCTAATCCTTTTAAAGTGATATGGTAATTTGTCTGAACGATGATTTGGAATGATTAAAAAGAATAAGATGATATTTAAAAATTAACACATAGATGCATAGTAGAAAACTAATTACCATAACAAATAAATAGGTAGCTTTCTCTTAAGCTATGCAGCTATGTGTTAAAAAATGTACGCTACGATAAAAGTTGAATAAAGTATCAAAGCGATGCAGTGTGCGACGCAACGATGCAAAATTGAAAGGTTAAAGCTGGTAACCAAAAAACTAATACTCGCTTCAAAAAATCATTGCATCATTTTAATCATTCACAAGCACAATTACACACTCACATTAAAATCCCTTAATGCGTCGTTTAAGCTAGTCTTTAAATCGGTGCTTGGCTTACGTGTGCCAATAATTAAGGCGCAACCAACACCAAATTCGCCAGCAGGAAATTTTTTGTTATAACTACCAGGAATGACAACGCTACGTGCGGGTACACGGCCTTTCATTTCTATTGGCTCGCTACCACTTACATCTATAATTTTGGTTGATTGTGTTAATACCACATTCGCACCAAGTACAGCTTCTTTTTCTACAATGACACCCTCTACCACTATACATCTGCTACCAATAAAACAACCATCCTCTATGATTACTGGACTTGCTTGCAATGGTTCTAAAACACCACCAATACCTACACCACCGCTTAAATGTACCCCCTTACCAATTTGCGCGCAACTACCTACAGTAGCCCAAGTGTCTACCATGGTGCCCTCATCTACATACGCACCAATGTTTACATAGCTAGGCATTAATACCACGTTCTTAGCTAAGTAGGCACCATAGCGTGCTACAGCATGAGGCACTGCACGCACACCAATGCTAGCATAGTCTTTTTTTAGCAACATTTTATCGTAAAACTCAAATGGCTCCAGCGTGTAGGTTTTCATTTGTTGAATACCAAAATACATCAATATGCCTTGTTTCACCCACTCGTTTACTTGCCAGCCATTGTCTGTAGGTGATGCGGTACGTAATCTACCTTTATCTACTTCTTCAATTACTGCTCTTACGGCATCAGCATAAGTGGGGTCTTTTAATAATTCCCTATTGCTCCATGCTTCTAGTATTAGTTTTTGTAATTCCATTGTTGTAAAATTTTTGCAAAAGTAGGAGTTACAGGTTTGAAGTTTATAGTTTGAAATTTTAAAGTTTAGAGTTCGCTTGGCTTTTGTAAGTTCTATTGTGCCTATGTGACTATGCGGTACAAAAAAAGCGCAAACGATACCATGAATTATGATGTGCTTTTACGTTATATAGTCAAAACTATCTGCTTATCTTGTAGGCAAATTGTACGCTATGCGAAAGAAAAAGGTCTTGTCATTTGGTGAATTATTACTACGCATTTCACCCGCCCCTAAAGAACAAACCGATAAACAATCGATGCTGGTATATGTAGGTGGTGCAGAAGCTAATGTAGCGACAGCCCTTGCTGGCTGGGATGTTCCTGTAAAATACTTTACAGTGCTGCCCGATAATTTTATGAGTAAGCACATGCTGCATTATCTTGAATACAAAGGCATTTATACCTCATCGGTAATATTGGCTGGCGATAGAGTAGGGTTGTATTATTTAGAACGTGGTGCTGATTTAAAAGGTAAAATGGTATACGATAGAGACCGCTCTTCTTTTTCAGAATTAACCACAGGTGTGGTAGATTGGGATAGAGTCTTACACGATGTATCGTGGTTTAATTTTTCTGCTATTACACCTGCAATTAACCAAAATTTAGTTGAGGTTTGTAAAGAAGGATTGCAAGCTGCTACGCAAAAAGGCATTACTATCTCGTTAGACTTAAATTACCGCTCAAGGCTTTGGAAATACGGGAAGCTCCCAGTAGATGTAATGACAGAATTAGCGCCTTATTGTGATGTAATTATGGGTAATATTTGGAGTGCAAATACCTTACTCGGTATTCCAGTAGATGAACAAGTTCATGATAAAAAAACGAAACAAGCTTACTTAGATCATTCAAAATTTACATCCGAAGAAATTATAAAACGCTATCCAAAATGTCACACCGTAGCCAATACATTTAGGTTTGACGGTGCTGAGAATCATTTACTGTATTACACAAGTTTATTTACTGATGGCAAGCAGTTTAATTCTGCTGAATTTACAACCAAAGGAGTGGTTGATAGGTCTGGTAGTGGCGATTGCTTTATGGCAGGTTTAATTTATGGTTTGTACAATCAACATACACCACAAGATATTATAGACTTTGCTACAGCAGCGGCTTTTGGTAAATTGCAAGAGTTTGGTGATGCGACAGGGCAAGATGAATTAACGGTATCAAAAGTGGTAGAAAGTGTGTAGATACAAGTAGTATTAAGAAAAGCCACTGGCATAATAGTTTAAAAATTACCTTGCAGCACTTAGAAATTAATAATAATGGTAGATGTTTTAGGGCAAGCAATTGCAGATTATTATTATCAAAACGAGCCTAAAAAGCTTTGGATAAATAATAAATATTGGGCAAGAGAAGCCATGCCTGTAGATGTATATTTTAGAGATGAAAGCAATATGACAAAGCTAGAATTGATGGCTTTACAATTGTGCAAGGGTAAGGTTTTAGATATTGGTGCAGGTGCTGGTAGTCATGTATTGTGGCTCCAAAATCAGAAAACAGAGGTTACAGCTTTAGAAATTTCGCCATTGGCTTGCGAAGTAATGGCGAAAAGAGGCGTAGTAACAATTATTAACCAAGATATTTATGCTTACAATAATGAGCGTTTTGATACGCTATTATTATTAATGAATGGCATTGGCCTCACGGCAAATTTAAGTGGTTTGCAAAGCTTTTTGCGCCATATAAAGCAATTACTACAGCTTGGTGGTCAGTTGATATTCGATTCTTCTGATGTGTCTTATTTATATGATGGTTCGGTTGGTTTGTCAAGTAA